>CAYLJQ010000705.1:0-3892 GCA_964383955.1 uncultured Heliomicrobium sp.
CTATGGATCGTTTGCTGATGATTGATGACGACCTGGAACTGAGCGAATTGCTGACAGAGTTTTTGTCCGCCGAAGGCTTTGCTGTTGAAACTGCCATCGACGGAGAAGCAGGCGCAAAGAAAGCAGTGGAAGGCGCATTCGCTTTGATTGTGCTGGATGTGATGTTGCCCGGGCTGAATGGTTTTGAAGTGTTGCGCCGTATTCGCGCCGCCAATCGCACGCCGGTGTTGATGCTGACGGCGCGCGGAGACGATGTGGACCGGATTGTCGGGCTGGAACTTGGCGCGGATGATTACCTGCCGAAACCGTTCAATCCGCGCGAACTGGTGGCCAGAATTCGCGCGATCCTTCGCCGCGCCAATCCTGAACCGGGGCCAACCACCCAACCTGAACGATTGACCGTTGCGGACATCACACTGGATTTTGGAACTCGAACCGTGCGCCGGGCAGGCGAATTGATTGAACTGACTGGTGTGGAATTCGATCTGCTGGCGGTGTTGCTGGGCGAAGCGGGACACATTGTTTCGCGCGAAGACCTGGCCAAAAAAGTGCTTGGCCGGGAATTCAGCCCTTTTGATCGCAGCATTGATATGCATGTCAGCAATTTGCGCCGCAAACTTGGGCATCAGCTCAAAGGCATCGAGCGGCTGAAAGCGGTTCGCGGAGCCGGATACCTTTACGCAGCTTCGGGCGAATGAACGTATGAGACGCAGCCTGTTTTTCAAAATCTTTTTCTGGTTCTGGCTGGCAGTCGGGTTGTTGATTGCCGCCATTGCCGTTGCCGTCGTCGCCACCGAAACCGATCCGGTCGGCACGCGCTGGCGCGAACTGATGGGACGCGCATTGACCTTTCAAACGTACAGCGCGGTTCAGGTCTTTGAACGCGACGGTGCAGAGGCGCTGGAAGCGCATTTGAGCCGATTGCAAAGCACGACGCAGATTCGAGCAACACTGCTGGATAGCGAAGCACGCGAACTGGTTCGGCGCGGCATTCCGCCCGGAACAGAGCCGCTGATTGTTCGCGCCCGGCAAAGCGGCAGGCCCGAAGCCGAGTTTTCGCGCGACAAAACCCTGGCTGCGCTGCAAATCGAAGCCGCATCAGGAAAGCGCTACATTTTAGTTTGTGAAGTGCCGGGCGGATTGATGACGCAATTTCGCGCCACGCCGCGCGCGCGGTTCTTCCGGTTTTTGGCGGCGATCCTGACGGTGGGCGTAGTTTGTTACGGGCTGGCAAGGTACCTGACGAAACCGATTGTCGCTTTGCGGGCGGCAACGCAACGATTGGCCAGCGGAGATCTTTCAGCCCGTGTCAGCGAAACCAGCCGGCAGGATGAACTGGCCGACCTTGGACGCGATTTCAATCGTATGGCTGAGCGCATTGAAGCGCTAATGAAATCGCAGCAGCGATTGGTCGGCGATGTTTCGCACGAATTGCGCTCGCCGCTGGCGCGGTTGAGCGTGGCGCTGGAACTGGCCAGGCTGAAAGCCGGAACCGAAGCCGCGCCCGAACTTGACCGCATCGAACGCGAAACCGAGCGGCTGAACGAATTGATCGGGCAGTTGCTGACGCTGGCAAAAATGGAAAGCGGCGTCTCGGCTCCGCCAATGACGAATGTCGCGTTGGATGAACTGGTTCAGGAAATTGTCGCCGATGCCGGATTCGAAGCCACGGCCCGCAACCGCCAGGTCAAACTGCTGCGATGCGACAACTGCCAAACGGAAGGTTCGCCGGAGCTTTTGCGCCGCGCCATTGAAAACGTCGTTCGCAACGCCGTGCGTTACACGGCTGAAGCCTCCGCCGTCGAAGTGACGCTGGAGCGCGACGGCAACCAAGCTGTCATTTCGGTCCGCGATTTCGGCAAAGGCGTTCCCGAAGCTTCGCTCAGCCAATTGTTCGAACCGTTCTATCGCGTGGCCGATGCACGCGATCGCCAGACCGGCGGCATCGGCCTGGGCCTGGCCATCACCAAAAGCGCGATTCAATTGCACGGCGGGCAAGTCCGCGCCGCCAATGCAGATGGCGGTGGATTGGTAATTACGATGACTTTGCCGGCGAAATAAAACCGGCTTTAGTGCGGCGTGCAGCGCCGCTTTGTCATTTCCTCCAAATTCTCCCCTGTAAAACGTTATGAGTTTTTTCGTTATTCAGCGCCTTAGTTCGTCGCTGTCCAGATAACCAAGGCGGCATCCTTTGGCGCGTAACGTTGTTCCGGCAGGCACAGTCAATTCACCGGAATACAGTTTCCATCGGGCGGCGGGACCGGTTTCCGTGGTGTAAGCGACGGAAGCGCCTTCCGTCGGGCAAGCGATGCTGAAGACCGTTTTGCCGTCAATCGTCTTTTGACTGATTGTCGGAGTTGCCACCTTTTGCCAAACGCCGCCGGGACGCATGCGCTCGCGCAATTCCAACTCCGGCACCAAACCCAAATCTTTCGTCTGCTTTTGCCAGTCCGCCAAAACCGCGCGCATTCGTTTCAGCGTTTGCTGGTGTTCGGGCATTGCAGCCAGATTGTTGATTTCATGCGGATCAACCGTCACGTCGTACAGCTCTTCGGCGGGTTTTTCCGGGCGGAAGAACAACAACTGCGCGGGCGTCATGGCTTTGCCGTAATTCGGGTCCAGCGCGTTCATATGATCTTTGTAAAGCCGCCGCATTTCTTTCATTGTCGGCATTTCTTCCATGTATTCGATGTGCTGCGCGTAAGGCCGTCCGGGGAAAAAGTTTTTGATGTAATGAAAGCGCTTGTCTATTACCGAACGCATCATGTCGTAGGCTTCATCCATGCGGTCGCGGTGCGCAAACGCATACTGGCGCGGCGCATTTTTCTGATCGCCCAGAAACGCCTGTCCCTGCATCACTGCCGGAACCTGCACGCCCGCAATGGAAAGCACTGTCGGTCCCAAATCCATCAAACTGACGACATCACCCACAACGCCGGGTTTGATCTTGCCCGGCCAGCGCACCATCAGCGGCACGCGAATGCCGGAATCGTACAGCCAGCGTTTTCCGCGCGGCAGCCCTCGCCCGTGATCGCCCCAGAAAAACACGACCGTGTTATCGGCCAAGCCGTCTTCTTCAAGCTGTTTCAGCACGTCGGCAACCATGTAATCCATTGCCGTGATGTTGTCGGCATACCGCGCCCAGTCTTTGCGAACCAGCGGTGTGTCCGGGTAATACGGCGGCAATTTGGCTTTGGCGGGATCGTGAAATTCTTCCGGCTTCAACCGCGCCGTGTTTTGTTTGTATTGATTATCGGGAACGCGAACCTGGCTTTCGTGCGTGACCACGAAATTGAACACGGCAAAAAACGGCTGTGATTTGTCCGTGCGATTTCGCCAGTGCGCTTTGTTGCTGGTTTCATCCCAGACAGTGTCGGGCGGACGGTTCGAAGGTGGCGCTTCAAAGTTGTAATCGGTTTTGGAATTGTTCGTGCAGTAATATCCGGCGGCGCGCAAGTATTCCGGGAAGGCTTTGACGCCGGCGGGCGGCACGGCTTTCGACCGCATGTGCATCGAACCAATCGTTGTCGGGTACATTCCGGTAATAATGGCCGACCGCGAAGGCGCACAAACCGGCGCGGAAGAAAACGCGTTCGTGTACCGCGCGCTTTGCGCTGCCAGTTTGTCCAAGTTCGGCGTATGCGCGTATTCGTCTCCGTAACACCCCAGGTCAGGGCTGATGTCTTCCGTCGAAAGCCAAAGGATGTTCGGGCGATTGAGGCTTTGCGCCGCTTGCCTGGTAGGGGAAGGGCATAGCATCAGTCCAAACAATATGAAGCTGGCGACCCAAAGAAAACGCTGCTGACGCATTGAGACACTCTCCTGAAAATGTTTGGGTGAACGAAGCGCGAATGTGACAGCTCTGCCGTCTGTCAGTTCGCCGCTTGTTTTC
>CAYLJQ010000706.1:0-3891 GCA_964383955.1 uncultured Heliomicrobium sp.
AGGGTTCGGAATCACTTTGCTGATGAGTGATTCAGCGAGGAATAAACTTCTATGGCGCGTTCCGCCATCAGCTTCACGCCGTAATGTTCCCGCACGGCGGAAGCGCCACGGCGAGCCAGGTCATCGGCCAATTCTGGATTTTTCCAAAGTGAGTAAATCGCATCTGCTAAGCCGGCAGCATCTTCAGGCTCAAATAACAAACCGCCTTGGGTACGCTCAACGATTTCGGTAAATGACCCATGGTTAGGCTGCACCACAGGAACGCCGCTGGCCATCGCTTCCAACACCGATAAACCCTTCGCTTCGGCGTAAGTCGTCGGCACCGAAACAACGTCCACGTTTTGAAAGAAATTCAGCTTGGCTTCGCGTTCAACTGCGCCGTGGTAATGAAATTCTTTCGCCAATCCCGCTTCGCTCAATTTGGTTTCAATCTCTTGCAGGTAAGGCTTGTGCTCCGGCGCGATGTAGCCTGCGGCTTCCAGCTTTGCGGGCGGAAAGTCTTCGCGTTGCCGCAACAATTTGTAAGCTTCGGCCAAAACGTGCAAACCTTTTTCCGGCGCAACGCGAGCAAAATACCCAATCGTAAACGGCTCCGTTGTTCGCGGTTTTCGGGGCGACTGCGCTTCGTAATCTTTCAGATTGATTCCCAGCGGAACGACGTGAATTTTGCTGCGCGGAATGCCCAGATATTCAGCCATAAAGTCGGCGTAATAGCTGCTGACTGCAATGAAAGCGTCAACGTATTCCGATTGTTGGCGAATCAATTCGATTGCCTGACTGCGGTACGGTTCGCGCATTCCATCCAAAAACAAATCTTCGCCTTGCAGCGTGCAGCAAATTGGCAAGCCCGTCGCTTCTTTGATCGGTTTGGCCAAGCCGATCAACATGGAGTTCTGCATATCCACAATGTCAAATCCAAGCGGCGGTGGAGGTTCTGACTTCAACCAATCAATCAGCTTTCCGACTTCTTTACGTTGATGGCCGTGCTCCCCTTTCAGCATGGATAGCGTCAGTTCGCATAACGAATCCGGATCAACAGAAATCGACCGCTTCGAGGCTGCTTTCAGCGCAAAGCTGGAATCCCACAATTTATCCAGCCAGCGCGGCGTGTGGCGAAAAATGGCTGATTGTTGTTCCAGGTAGACGCTGATGCCGCCGAAGAAGGTTTTTTCGCTGCTGACATTTGGCTCGTCGGTCAGCGTTGGCGTGTAAAGCGGTTGCAGCGTGACATCGTGCCCCTGCTTCAGCAACTCAGAAGCAAGCGCATTGTCCCGCAAACAACTGCCGCAATACATTCCTGCGGCTCCGGCTGTCAGGTAAAGAATTTTCATAGCTACGACGTACTGCAAGCGGTGAAAAGCGAACCATCACAGATCATTTTTTCGGACGCGCAATAATCAGCGCGAAATCGCTTTGCAAATCGCCGACTTCAACCAGCGTGTCTTCGATGGCAAAAAGCATCTTCAGGACTTTGATTGAGTCAGGATCTTCGGTTCTGAAATTCCAGGCAATTGTTCCCAGCAAAAACTGCAAGATCGTCCCGCAAATTGGGTGAACCGTCTGTATGTCAAAATACTGTGGAAGGACTTCCATGATTTCGGCTGACCGGACGGCTTCCGACGGATCAACACGCGAAACTTCCACAGGGTCCGGAATGGGCGCATCGGATCGAATTCCCACTGCAGGCGGCGGCAACCGCAGATACTTTGCCGGAATAAGTTCATTGACCAAAGCCAGCACGCGTTTTTGCCGCGCAGTGAAATCAAAGCGGCTTGGCCCTACATATTCGTTGACGAACAAAAAGCCGCCGGGCTTTAGCGCCTGCGAAACCTGCGAACAGGTATGTTCCAGCGCTTCTATGTGATGCAGAGACATATTGAACCAGGCAACATCGTAATGATGTTGAGGAAGCGTCAGTTGATTTACGTCTCGCACCTCAAAGTTCACATTGGTCACACCTGAATCTTTAGCGCGTGATCTTGCTGCACGAATTGCCCCTTCCGCTATGTCAAAAGCATCGAATTCCCGAAAGGCAGTGTATCGGGCAAGTTGCAATTCCAGATTTCCATCCCCGCAACCGATGCTCACCATTCGCTCAACCGGGAGCGCATCGGACAAATACTGGTCCAAACAAAACCGAACCCAATTCGCCGCTTTGCCGCCCGTCGCCAGCCGGTGATACCGCTCACTCACTTCAGGAATCGCCAGCCAATAGGTTTGCCGCGAAATCAATTCCTGAAGCTTTTCCGAAAAGACTTCCGACCAATGATCCGCAGCGCTCAAACGACCGGGCGGCCTGCCGCTGGAATTCTGAATAACACTCGGCGCACTCATGGAGCCCGCTTCGGCACCATTCAAAATCGCACGCAAAGTACCAGCGATCTTCCTACCGATTTTGCGTGGAATTGACATAGGAGCTTTGTCGCAACGAATTCTTTATGCCGCCTTTTGAAACGCGCGGCGCGCATAGAGATGTTCGAACAGATTGCCTTCGTGCGGTTGATCCCAGGCGATTTTCATCGTTGGAATGGCGCCGATGTTCAGGCGGTCAACGTGCGGCGAAGCCACCAGCCGATTAATCAATTTCAGATCGTTGGTGATCGCGGTTACGACCAGCGAAGGCCCGAAAGTTTCCGGCATTTCTTCCGGTTTGACTTCAACCACGCTGGCAAAGGGAAACAGGAATTCGCGATTGGCCAGCGGATGTTCGTGGCTTTCAACGTGAACAATGGTCGGCAGCAGGTATGTCGCACCATCAACGTTCACCAACCGTTCGCCGCGAACTTTTGCGGAAACGTCCGTCGCGCCGGATTCGCGCAAGCCGGAATCCACAATCCCTGAAATCCGTTTGGCAATATCGGCGTTGGCAAACGGAGCCAGCAAAGCTTCGGGGTCTTCGGCATCGCGCGGAACGATCTTGGCCACGCGTTCAGCAATCGCCTGCGCGATTTCTTTCCCGTGCCGCGTCACCCATACGCCAGAAGCATTGATGCAAGAACGCCCGCCGTTTTCCGTGATCGAAGAAACCATCACATCCAAATATTTTTCCCAATCGTCCACCACGTCATCGCCCAGCACGACTTTGCTGTAGCCGGTGCCGTGCAATTCAACGCGCGAATCGCTGGCGTATTTTCCAACCGTCGAGGAATCGCCGAAAAACATTCCGCGTCCACAGGATTGCAAAATCGCGCCTGCTCCGCCGTGATCCGCGGGGTAATATCCAAAGGCTTCTTTCGGCACTCCGGCTTTGATCAAAGCCTGCGCGATGCGATACGGCGACCACGGCTCGCTGCTGCCCGGCTTCAATACCAACGGCACCTTCATCGCAACCGCAGGAATCCATAAACTATGAACGCCCGGTGAATTGCTCGGCAAAATGACGCCAAGCGAATTCGTGCGCGGAAAGAAACTGACCGCGTGGCCTTCGTGCGTGCCAAACCCGTCATCCAGAATTTTCAACTCCAGCCCGCGCGTCAGCCCGTCCAACACGGATTTCATTTCCGCCATCACGCCGCTGATCTTCGACATGTTTTTGCGCACCAGCACATGCGGCATTCCCGTCGTGGCCGACAACTGCCGAACATAATCATCCGGCGATTGCGACTGGTCGCCGACCGGCAGCGTGTCGTTCATGAAGTAATCCGCCGCCTGACGACACATTGCGATCAGTTGTTCGGTCTTGAATGCTGCCAGCGAAGCCTGTGCCGCGTCCAAATCAAGCAGATCACGCCGAATCAATCCGGCATTGGCCTGACTGACTTCGACAAACGTTTCGCGCGTTCGGAAATGCGGGACACGAGAAACGTCAACGCTTTTATAAGAACTGCCTTTGCGAAGAATAGGTATGTGAAGCATAAGTTTTGATAGTTACTCAGTTTCGTTTGCCATTGA
>CAYLJQ010000707.1:0-3890 GCA_964383955.1 uncultured Heliomicrobium sp.
CTCGCGGCGGTTAAGTCGGGGAACCTAACTCGCTTATGCGAGCCTTCAATTTGAATTGTATCTTGTTACTTATTCAATCAGGGGGAAAGGGAGGTTTTGGGCGAGCTATTTATACATCGGAATAGTTAGTTAGGGAAGACCTGTATCATTAAAATTCAACGCTATTTAGCGCCGATTTTCTCTTCAGGAATTACCAGTCACAAACATTTGATAGCATCAAAAAATTCGTTCACCAGAAGCTATAACGGCAGACGCAATTTTGCTTCGCAGCCTCGGCTCAAGCGGTTTTCCAGCGTCAACGCTCCGCCGTGGCCTTCGGCGATTTGGCGGCTGAGCGCCAGTCCGATTCCTGATCCGCCCGGTTTGGTCGTAAAGAACGGAACGAATAGGTTCGACGTGTTCGATAAGCCCGGCCCTTCGTCTTCAACGGAAATTTCCAGAAATTCGTGATTCACGCGCCAAGCCACGCTGACTCCGCCGCCGGTTTGCCCTGCGGCATCAACTGCGTTCCGAAGCAGGTTAATCAACAACTGTTCCAATTGATCGCGGTCGCCCTGAATTGTTAATTCGGGGCCGGGAATTAACTCGATCTTCTTTCTGGTTTCCAAGCCCACAGATTGGCGAACCCAGCTTCCCACATCCATCGGCTGCAATTCAGGCCTGGGCAATTTGGCCAGCACGGCGTAAGCGGTCATAAAGCGGTTCAGCGCTTCTGCTCGCGTGGAAATTACGGACAAGCCTCTAGCCAAATCTTCTTCCAGATCATCCGGTCTGGGTTCGCGGGCAAGCATGTTTTCCAAACTTCG
Source organism: uncultured Heliomicrobium sp. (assembly GCA_964383955.1). Classification (GTDB taxonomy): domain Bacteria; phylum Acidobacteriota; class Blastocatellia; order RBC074; family RBC074; genus RBC074. Next base: position 807 of record CAYLJQ010000707.1, read on the forward strand.
CGCAATGGATTTGATCGGCGTCAACGAATTGTTCAGTTCATGACCGAGCACCCGCACAAGCCGCTGCCACGCCAGTCGCTCTTCTTCACGCAAAGCCCGGCTCAAGTCGGCGATAACCACCAGTTGGTGCGGCTTGCCGTCTTCACGAAAACTGCTGCGGCGCATTCCCCAGCGGCTGGCAACGTTGCCCATTCCGCCGGGAAAGGTTCGCTGCAACGTGCGCGCCGCTTCGCCTTCCAAACAATCCTGCATTCGCAACTCTTCCGCCTTGCGGCCCAGCAGTTGAGCCTGTGGACGATCCAGCAAACGTTCTGCCGCCCGGTTGACCAGCCGCAGTTTCTGTTCGCTGTCAAACGCGAACACAGCCAAATCAATTTCTTCCATCACGCGGCGCAGCAAGGCCGTCGCTTCCATTGCGCCAAGCCGTTGCGCGCGCAAGGTCGAACTGAGCGCGTTGACTTCGCGGACTACATCGCCGAGTGGGTCGTCTTTGTTGACCGAACGGCCACGGATCGAATAATCGCCTTCGCGCAACGCGGCCAGCAGATTCGACAAGGTTTGCAGCGGCATGACAACGCGTTCGCGCAGCGCATAAGCGCAGCCCATCCAAAAACTGATGATGAAAACGGTCAGCGTCCATTGAACTTTTGGCGTGGAATCGCCAGTCCACAACATAATCAGCGCCACCAGCGCTCCGGGAAACCCCGTAAAAAATGCCAGCAGCCAGATGCGTTTGTCGAAACTGAGCGGTTGCGATTGAAACGGTCGCGGCAGAGGCTTGACGTGAACCAGCGAGTCTCCCACTTTGGTGGTGGGCGGTGGCAGGATCGAAAGCAGGTTTGGCCGGTCAGTATCAACCGGTTCGTATTCACCAAAAATTCGCAAGCCCAGAAGTTTCATCGGCGGTCATTGTAGAGCCGGTTTTCCAACCGGCTCAAGCTCCTTGCCAGCAAAATCTTCTGGCGACAAGCACCCAGCTTTGGAAATCTGCGCGGGTTGAAAAAACCGCGCTACAGCTTACAACCCAAACTTTTCCAGTCGGCGATAAAGTGCGCTACGGCTCAGCCCCAAGGCTTCCGCGGCTTTGCTGACGTTGCCGTCAAAGCGGGCCAGCGTTTTTTTGATCAGATAGCATTCAACTTCTTCCAAACTCATTTCTTCCAGCCGGGCAGAGCTTTCCGAAGATTGGTATAACCCCAGGTCGCTGGCTTTGACGATTGTGCCTTGCGCCATCAGCACGGCGCGTTCGATGGCGTGATCCAGTTCTCGGACGTTTCCCTGCCATTGATGCTCTGTTAGCGCACGCATAGCCGCAGAGTCAAAATCCGTGACCAGTTTGCGATAGCGTGAAGCATTTTGTTTTAAGAAGTGAGATGCCAGCAAAGGAATGTCTTCGCGACGGTCGCGCACGGCAGGCAACCGGATTTCGACGGTGTTCAAGCGGAACAGCAAATCCTGCCGAAAACGTCCCGCACTGACTTCGGAATGCAGATCAGCATTCGTCGCCGAGATAATTCGCACGTTGACCTTGCGGGTTTTCGAAGAACCGACACGTTCAAACTCGCCGGTTTCCAGCACGCGCAACAGCTTGGCTTGCTGTGGCAAAGAGATGTTGGCGATTTCATCCAAAAACAAGGTGCCTTCGTCGGCCAGTTCAAAGCGGCCAACGCGGTCGGTTTTGGCGTCCGTGTAAGCGCCTTTGATATGGCCGAACAGTTCGCTTTCAAACACACCTTCGGACAAACCGCCGACGTTCACCGTCACAAGCGGTTTGTTTGCCCGATGCGAAATTGAATGCAACACACTGGCAACGACGCCTTTTCCAGTTCCGTTTTCGCCGGTAATCAGCACGTTGGCATCCGAAGGGCCGACGCGAGCGATGACCTGCAACACAGGCTGCATCGCCGGAGATTCGGCAATCAGTTTGGAACGATGCTCGCTGCGAAGCAGTTGGTTTTCCGCTTCCAGCCGCGCCCCTTTGCGCAGCGCCTGACCGAGTTCAATCTGCGTGCGCAGAATGCTGATCAGGCGTTCGTTTTCCCAAGGCTTTTGGACGAAATCGCGAGCGCCACGCCGCATGGCTTCCACCGCCAGATCAACGCTGCCCCAGGCAGTCATCACAACAACCGGCAGCGAACTATCCATCGCCTGAATCTGGCTCAGCAGGTCCAGACCTTCCTGGCCTGACGTGGTGTCGCGTGTGTAATTCAAATCAATCAGAACAACATCGAAATCACGGCTATCAATGGCGGACAAAATCTGTGGCGGCAACGCGGCAGTTTCCGTTTGAAAGCCTTCGCTTTTCAGCAGCAAGCGCAAGGCTTCCAGCACGTCAGGCTGGTCGTCCGCAATTAAAACTCTTGGAGGTAAAATCGAACTTTTCATAACAGCGAATCAAGTAACAAAGAAAGAAATCTGATCTAGGTCAGGCTACGGTTGTATGTACGGAATAGCCACAGAGCACCCAGAGATTTTGAGGCAGTAGAAATGGCTTCGATTCTCTGTGATCTCTGTGGCAAAACCACCGACCGAAATAAAACCGATCTAGTCTTTTAGCCAGCCGTCAGCAAGGTTGATCACGCGGTTGCCGTACGTCGCGTTCACTTCGGAATGGGTGACCTGGACAATGGTTGTGCCTTCGTCGTTCAGTCGTTTGAACAACTCCATAATTTCCTTGCCCTGGCTTGAATGCAGATTGCCGGTCGGTTCATCCGCCAGAATGATTTTCGGATTGGCAATCACAGCGCGGGCCACGCCGACCAATTGCTGCTGCCCGCCGGACAACTGATTCGGATACAAATCCTTTTTACCAACGATGCTGAATTTGTCCAGCACGTCTCCGACAATGGCTTCGCGTTCGCCCTTTTTGATATCGCGGTACGACAATGGAATTTCCAGGTTTTCGTACACCGTCAGATGGTCCAGCAGATGATAACTTTGAAAGACAAAGCCGATATTGCGGTTGCGAACATCAGCGCGATCTTTCGGTTTCATTTTGTGGATGGCGTGATCGCCGAAGTAAAACTCGCCTTCCCAGCCTGCGTCATGCATTCCCAGAATGTGCAGCAACGTGGATTTGCCAGC
>CAYLJQ010000708.1:0-3884 GCA_964383955.1 uncultured Heliomicrobium sp.
GCAGCGCCGCCGCCGGACTTTCTACTGCACCGGGCAACAAAGCGTCAAGCGGATGCCAGAATCAGATTCGCGATGCGCTGATGCAGGGCTCCAATTCCGTAAAGTCGGCGTCATCGCCGAATTTTCTTTTCTGCACTTTTCGTGAAGGTAATTCTATCTTGGTCCTGGATTCGTTTGGATTTTGCTCCACAGAGGAATTGTGGGAAATAAACGGCAGGTCAGTTTTGATTTCTACGCTTGTTAAACGGGCACTTCGCGCGCCCAGAGCTGTCCATAGTCAACCACTAAGCCCATTTCATCCACGGTCACATCGGCGACAAATTCTCCGGCATTACTTTCATAGCGATAGAGCCTGTCTTCAACGCGCGTGTAAGTTTGATCTAGCGGTTCCAAAGTGAAGCTGGGAAACCGCAGCCACGCGGCTCGCACCGTTACGGTTTCCCCCACGAAAAGGTTGAGCCGCCGAATTGGCAAGAAGTTGGTTGATGGGCTGAAATTCAAATCAACGTCCAGGCACCCCGCTACAGCGTCGCAGGTCTTTTCGTTTAACGACCATTGCCCGTTTGCATCTCGGGCAATCCTGACATCAATTGTTCGATTCCCCACCCAGCCTGTCACCGTCGCCGATTGCGTTACCCATTGCCGATCACAATCAATCAAATAATCCAGCCGGCAAGCTTGCCCCTCAGCAGCAAGCACCGCTGCGCCGGTTAGACACCAGCCGCTCTTTGAAGCAAGTACACGGCAAAACTCATGCCCAGGCAAATCCAGCCGCTTCCAGATTACTGAAAGCGGCTGATCTGCTCTGAGTTCCGCGAGCTTGTGCGATATTTGATTCATCACCGGCACCTTGCAGCCCGATTATTTACTTCCGGCTGCCTTTCCCTTCTTCGCGGCGGTACTGATGACATAGGCTTTCAGCTCGATGATTTTTCCGTTCCGGAAGCGATAAACGTCGCAATAAGAGTACGGAGCCTCCTTTCCGTCTTTCCCCTTCATTGTCATATCACCATAAGCCATGCCGAAATCCCCTTCGCCGATGACAGCATTAACCGTGAACTTTGGAGGTTCCATGTTCTTCATGGAAGACATCCACGTGCGAATGGCATCTTTTCCTTCCACAGTTTTGTCACCAACCATGGCCCAGGAAACGTTTTCATCGCAGAACGATAAAAAGTCTTCTATTTTATTCTCAGAAAAAGCCGCGTTTACCTTTTCAATGATTTGTTTATTTTGGTCTGACATACGAATTACTCCTATGAATTGGTTTGGCAAGGCTAGGACTTCAGATCCAACAAAACCTCGCCGTTCGTTAAAAAGGTTGAGCCAAACGTTCTATTGAAGCTTGGTCTGTTTGACATCACACAGATATTCCCACTTCGAACCATCTTTTGAATGTTCCCAAGTGCCTGTTAAGGTTTTTCCCTGGTTGCTGAATTTGGCGGAGTAACGCTCAAATTCTCCTTTGATCATCAGTTCATCCTTCGTGATGCTCACTTGGTAAGTGCGTGCGTAGCCCAGGTTGTCAAAAAAGTGTCCGACGCAACTTTTGCTGGCGTCGTCGTAGCCGATTACGCAAAGGCCTTTATGCTCTCCGTGTTTTTTATAGTCGCTGTCAAAACGCCAGACGATGAAAAATCCTCCCTCCAGCCATTCGAAAGTTGCTTTACCTCTCCCGGAATTATCCGAATCATTTTTGAAGCTTGTTTCTTCTTTCCATTCTCCAATTAAAGCTTCCAAGCTTTTCAACTCTGGCGCTAATTTCGGTGATTCTTTTTTTGCTGCAACTGCTTTCTGTGCCATTTGATGACTCCTTGTGTTTGTAATGCTGACAGCCACCTGTCGCCCAATAGGACACAAAACCACTATTCGATTCATAACCTCAGAATCTAATGGTCAGTTAGGTCATTAAGTTGTTAACGGCAATCATAAGAGCAATTTGCAATCCAAAGTCGCAGTGAATTCTTCCTGCTCTCTTTTGGCCAAACATCACCCCAATCCGCGCAAGACCAGTGGTGATCTTGGCGGATTTCATTCGCCAAAGCGGCGTTTGGTGCGATGTGTTGGGGAAGTTTGTTTGTGGGGAAAGGCTATTTCTTGGCTTCCAACTGCTGGCGCAGCCGTTCTTCTTGTTCGCGCAATTCAGGCGTGAATTCTTCTCCGAAATCTTCTGCTTCAAATACCTGGCGGATTTCGACCTCGCCTTCTGGTTCGTTGTCGGGATTCGGAATGCGCTTGGCCCATTCAATGGCTTCCTGTAGCGAATTCACTTTCCAAATCCAGAACCCGGCGATTAGCTCTCTGGTTTCGGCAAATGGCCCATCAATTACGCTTAGCTTGCCGTTTGAAAACTTGACGCGTGCGCCTTTCGAACTTGGATGCAGCCCTTCTCCACCCAGCATCACGCCTGCATTTACCAACTCTTCGTTGAATTTGCCCATTTCGGTCAACAACTGTTCGCTCGGCATTACGCCCGCTTCGGTATCTTTATTCGCTCTGATCATAACGATGACTCTCATTTTAGTATCTCCTTCTGATTTATATGTTTATGAGCCAGTGCCGCCGGGCGAAATTGCCCTGCAATTCCCTCGCTCTCATCAGTAGGTCGAATGAGCGTTCGGCAATTCGACAACGCAAATAATTTTTTTCGGGATTTTTCTGGCGAGGTTTTGCCAGAAATTTGGCTGAGAGCAGTTCAGGTTCGTCTACCCCAAACCTGGAAAATCCTCGGCAAACTCATCACATATTCTGAATCTGCCGCTGCGTCATTCAAGCCAGCGATGATTTGCTCGACTTCGGTTTCCGAGGCAAGGCCTTCCGCAATGACCGAATCCGCGACTCTGGCCATCGTGATCGAAGCCATCAACTTTCCGTCGCCTTCAATGTGCGTTGGCTGCACGACATGGACTTGAATCTCTTTCACTCCTGCTTTGCCGAGCATACCTGGCAGCTTGGGACCAATGTTCGGATCGCCGCCACGGCGATGGACTACCTGCTGGTACAGTTCTGCAAATCTTTGGTAAGCCGCACAAAACGGGTAGCAAAAGCTTCCGGCAAATTCTATGTCTTCAACCACAATCAATCCGCCCGGCTTGCAAGCCTTCACCATCGCATCAAGGCATTTCTCCGGCTCGCTCAAATGTGTGAGCAGAAAACGGGCATAGACCAGATCATGCGCTTCTTCTTGCTGATAGATTGAAGCATTCGCGTGACGAAATTCGACGTTCGCCAGCCCTTCAGCCTCGGCATCTTCCCGAGCCAGCGCCAAAATCGCAGCATCAGCATCCACGCCAACGACTTTGCCTTTTGGGCCAACGAAGCTTGCCATTAAGCAGGATACAAAGCCTCCACCACAGCCCAAATCCAAACACATCATCCCTTCGCTGACGCCCGCTGTTTTCAGCAATTGAGAAGTCGTCGGCTGCAACACCTGCGATAAAAGCCTCAGACGCTCTTTGCCTTCTATCCCTCCATTAATGACGTAACGACTCATAAAGCCTTCCATTATCTTTTGACCATAATAGTGCCTTGGTTTTCATTGATGCTGTTACGGACTATTGGATGAATTGATATTTGTGTGGGCGTTTCTAGATGGTCAACTTGGACAAGACCAGCATTAGCAAGTTCACGAATTACAGAGCGTGACAATTTGGAAGGGTCCACGGCCCCTTCTGCATTCTGGCATAGTGATTCAAGCAATGATCTAACGTCAGGCGTAAGACCTCGCAGACTGCTGTTAATTGTGGCCCTTATGAAGCTTGAGGTAGGGAAGCTATGTGCTGAAATATCTCCGCGTACAAGCCGAAGCTCTTTTAATACCTCAGATACAGTTGTGTCCCGACTCACAAAGGAGCGTGACAGAAGTAGCAAGGCAAGGGGATGGT
>CAYLJQ010000709.1:0-3880 GCA_964383955.1 uncultured Heliomicrobium sp.
GAATGAACAGCCCGAATATGTGACGGTCGTTGGCGTAGCGGGCAACGTCAAACACACCTCGCTAAACGGTGAGACCGGAATGCAGATGTATCAACCGGTCACCCAGTCGCCTTTTCTGACGATGGGACTGGGCCGCACCATGACGTTTCTGCTTCGCACCGGGCCGGAGCCTTCCGGGTTAATTGACTCGGCGCGCAAGGTGTTTGCCAACCTCAATTCCACGCTGCCGGTTTCAAACGTAAAAACGATGGACGCCATCATTTACGATTCCGTCGCGCCGTTTCGGTTCAACACCTTCCTGCTGGGACTCTTTGCGGCGACAGCATTGGTGCTGACGCTGGTCGGCATTTACGGCGTGATGAATTACGTCGTTACGCAGCGAACGCAGGAAATCGGAATTCGCATGGCGCTGGGCGCACAGGCCGGTCAGGTCCGAGGCTTGATTCTCAAACAGGGATTGCTGCTGTCGGTCGTCGGGTTGGCGTTTGGATTGGCTGGTTGTTGGGCAGTGACGCGTCTGATGTCGAGCCTGTTGTTTGGCGTGGAGGTCACAGACCCAACAACGCTGGCGGCAGTCGCAACAGGCGTGGTTCTTATCACGCTGTCAGCTTGTTACATTCCGGCACGACGGGCGACGAAAATCGACCCGATCATTGCGCTGAAATATGAATGATGCGGAATTGACTGTCGGCTACAGGCTTTAAGGCGCACAGAGGTTCAGGCTTCGGCTGCCCGCAAGCTTGGCCAGTACGGCGATAATATCCTTAGGCTCAACAGGCTTCGACAAATGGGCTTGATACCCGGCTGACAGCGATCTCTGTTTGTCGTCCTCTCCGCCGTAAGCGGTCAGAGCCACTGCTGGCGTGCTGATGCCCATCGCGCGCGCCTGCCGAATCAGAACGTATCCATCTTCGCCCGGCATTGCGATGTCGCTGACGATTACGGCGAATCGCCCGTCCCTGAGTTCTTCAATCGCATCGGCGACATTAGAAGCAGACCGAACCGTGGCTCCGACAGTGCAAAGCAATGCAGTGAGCATCTCTCTGGCATCCGGATCATCGTCTACCACCAGCACATGCATGCCTTCCAATCCCTGCGTCGAATCCTGTGGACTGGCGGTTTGAAAGAGCGCGGATTGTTTTTCAGGTTCCCTGGTTTCCGCCAGTGGCAATTTCAACGTGAAAATAGCTCCCTGTTCCGGCCCAGCACTGTATGCGGTCACCACACCGCCGTGCATTTCAATCATATATTTGACAATGGAAAGACCCAGTCCTAATCCGCCGTGCGAGCGCGTTGAAGAGCCATCCTGTTGGCGGAACCGGTCAAACACGTGCGGCAGAAATTCAGCGCTGATTCCTTTTCCGTTGTCGCTGACACAGACCTCGGCTTCTGCTCCACATTGCGAAAGACGGATCGAAACCACACCGCCGCGCGCATTAAACTTGACCGCATTTGACAACAGGTTCCAGATGGCTTGCTGCAGGCGCGTGGCGTCCCCGGAAACGAAACTATCCAGCGGATCAAAAGACGAAACCAGTTCGATGCCTTTTCCTGCGGCGGCGGGCCGAACAACATCCATTGCGGCGTAAATAATGGCAGGCAAATTCACGGGCCGCATTTCCAGCCGCAGTTTGCCGCTGACAATTCCTGAAATATCCAGCAAATCTTCGATAAGCTGCGCCTGCGTCTGCGCATTTTGAACCACAGCGTCTACGGCTCTGGTTGTTTCCTGTTGATCCAGCATTCCGGTTTGCAGCAGCTTGGACCAGCCCAGAATGGAATGCAGCGGCGTTCGCAGTTCATGCGAAACGATGGCCAGAAATTCGTCCTTGAGCCGGTTGGCGACTTCAGACTGCTCTCGCAAGTGCTGTTCACGGCGCAGCATTTGTTCGCGTTCCCGTTCGGATTGCTTGCGGTCTTCGATGTCCGTGCAGGTTCCAAACCAGTGTGTCACCTGTCCGGCAGCATCTTTGATTGGAAGTGCGCGCGCCAGATGCCAGCGATACGCGCCATCCGCACGCCGCAACCGAAACTCAACCTCGTAATCCGAACCGGAAGCCACACTTGTCATCCAAACTTTCTGCGTGCGCGCCACGTCGTCCGGGTGAAGCGCGCCAAGCCATTCGTACCCAAGGTCCGTTTCAAGCGGACGCCCTGTAAATTCTGCCCAGCGGCGGCTGAGGTAATCGCATTTCCCATCGGCGTCGCAAGTCCAAGCCAGTTGCGGCATCGCTTCAGTCAGCGTTCTGAAGCGCAGTTCTTTTTCCCGAACTTCCCGGCTCAGTTCGACGCGGGCAATGGCATTGCGGACGGCGCGTTGCAAATCAACCGGCGTCAGGCGGTTTTTATTGATGAAATCCTGCGCGCCCGCCCGCATCGCTTCCACTGCAAGTGAGACTTCATCGGCTCCCGTCAACATCACCACCGGCAGAAGGTTCTGGGTTTCGCCTTCGCCACCTGTCAGCGCGGTTAAAACGTCCAACCCATCCATATCGGGCAAGCGGTAATCCAGCAGAATGCAATCGGGCTGCGATTCGCGGCAGATTTTCAAGGCTTGCTCGCCGCTGGCGGCTTCCAGAATGGTGTACTTCCATTCTGAATCTTGTCGCAAATATCGCCGACACGCCGCTCTGTCTTCTGCTGCGTCATCAACAATGACAATGATTCGATGCTTCATATCCATATTCACCTCTTGGGGGTGTTTGGAAATTTTGCGTGCTTCCAGCTTTCTATTTTTGAAGCTGATTCAGAGTGAAACTCCATGATCCGATTTGCCCGTTTTTCCCGTTTGCATGCGTTTGCGGCGATTTTTATCCACGATTGCCGCCAAAATCAGCAGGAAAGAAAATAGTCTCACCATATACAAGAACGGCTCTGTTTCCTCCGATAGTTCGCCCAGTGCCAGGGCCATGCGGTTTATCACTTCCATCCCGAACGCAGCCGCAAAGAAGAGAAAAAACCGGTCGCCCGTATCGCGCCAAAACCGCAGGAAAAACAGTGCGGCCACCAACGAAGCCATGGCAATTGCACCCAGAAAAAATAGTTTCATATTGGCACCTTATTCAGCGTCCCAGATCAAACCATAAATCAGCAGCATGATGGCAATCAATCCTGTCGCCAATCGCAGCGGAAGCAAGTCCACGGTTCTAAAGATCAGTTTATCCGCAATCAGCAACAAATTGCTTGCCGTCAATCCTGCAAAACAAAGCCCGCTCCAAAGCAGCAGTTTGTATCCGCTCCGCCGCCATGATTGAAGCAGAAGCCAGGCGCAGAGCAACGCCGTCAACGCACATAATCCATAGATCAGTCCGGCCATGCTTATTCTTCCTTTCTGAGTTTGAACGCGTCTGCAAATTCCTGAATTCTCGTTCTGGGCTTCGAGTGAATCAGATTGGTGATCGGCACGAGATGTCTGGAGTAAGTTTCCGCCAGGCGATCCACCAGCCGCACAAGGTCGGGGGAACCGGGCTGATAAATGTAAAGCGGAGGCTTATCGTATGTGGACAGAATCAATCTCGCTGCGCCAAGGCGCGCGAGCAAAGGGATTGTTTCCGGCTCACTGATGTAAAGGCGCTTGGCAATCGCCTGGACGCTCCACTGTTCGCCGCTGTTATTGCGCAGTAATAACAGCGCTTCCAACTGAGCGACCGAATCAATGTTCTCCACTATAAATTTTTTGATGTCATCCGGAATTGGATCTTCAGTCATGCCATTCCATGCCTGTTTGCTCAAAGTTTGGGGAGATTATTCCGGCCTGAAGCGGAATCTGGCCAACCCGGAGCGGAACCTAAATGAGATTAAGGCAAGGAAATTGCCTGTGGCTTATGGTGGGACAGGTTCGTAACCTTGCCTTTACCCACATTTTTTGGACGTTAAACTC
>CAYLJQ010000710.1:0-3877 GCA_964383955.1 uncultured Heliomicrobium sp.
GATCCGGAAAGAATCAATGCCACGGCCATCAAAATAACGCCGATCAGCCACAGCATTCGTTGCTCGAAATTGATTCGCGAAAACAGCAAATACGCCAGCGGCAACGGCAGGATCAATTCGACAAATCCAGCAAAGTGATTGTAATTGCCGTAAGGTCCATACGGCGCAATGTATGGCGACACAGGGCGAATCCAATACATTTTGCCGTTGTACGTTAGCCGCTGAAGAATGGCGAATACCGAAACGGCAAAGCCGAACACCGTCAACACGATAAGAACTTTTCGGCGACGTTCAGAGCTTCGCAAGGTGTGTAGCGCAGCAATGAAATAGATCGCCAAAGCAAGTAGTTTGACCGTTGTCTCTTTTGTCGCTTGAGAGTCCAACGAGATGACCGATTGAGTCAGCCAAGCCTGCGGCCATTCTTCAGGCGGAGCGGCTGAAGAGATTTTTGCGCCGAACGACACAAATTGAACAAGCCCCAATCCTGCCAATGCAAAAAGTGGTAACGCCAATCGCCAGTTGCCAATTTCAGCTTGCGAATCAAACGTGAATCGCACGGCCAGCAGCGCCGCCACTAGCAAGGCATTCAACTCGAACAAGGCCAACGACCACGGCTCAACCGTGCCGTAAGCCAGCACAGCCAAAATCGCTGTCACAACGAGATTTCCAAAAATGAAGCTTTCGAGTTTGGCCATCAATTTATTTTGCCTGTCTTGGGCCTCACCGGTTTGGCGCGCTGGAAGCACTTGAACTCAGGCTTTCCAGCTTGAAATCGTCCAGCCACAAATCGGCCAGACGCAAGTTATCAATTGTCTTCAGTTGCGGAGCGCGAATCAGCAAACGCAATCCGTGCGTGTTTTCGGTGGTTGAAAACATGATTGCCTGCTCGCTCCAATCGACCGTTCCGCTGGGAACTACAGAGCGCAAATTAAACAGCGCAGGATTGGCCGCGTCTGTGATTTCAATAAATGGCGCTTCGGTCGGCAAAGAAGAAATGTTTTTGGTTTTGACGAAATAGCTCAGCCTGTATTGCCGTGACGGTTCGACGGCAATGAATTGCGAAACTTGGGCGAACTCTGCGTTCATCGAAGCCAGAAACGACAGCTGCAAAGCGTAAGCACCGGAATGCACGTTTGTGCTGGTGCGAGCGCAGCGAACTTCAGGGTGACGACGAATGGCCCAATCGAAGCCATCGCCAAGATCAACCGATTCCACCAGTTTTTCGCGCAACGGCAATTGCTCAAAGCCCGGATTGAGAATCCAATTTCCGGCATCACTGTTCAGAAAACCTTCTACTTCGGCCAACTTTAGCCAAACTTCACGCGCTTCGCTGAAGCGATTTTTGGCCTGAAGTTCGCGCGTCAACTGGGCGACCAAATTGCGATACGAACTGGACGACTGGGCTGGAAGCCTGCGCCAGATTTCCAGCGCCTGATCCATCGCATCGTGCGTGGAAAGAAACTCCGCCAAATAAGCTTGCGCGGCGGAATCGTTTGGCGTGATTTGGCGTAAAGCGCCCAGATTCATTCCCAGCGCGCCAGCAATTGCGTTGTAAGCGTTGAGCGTCACCAGCCGATCAGGCGGCGGAGCGGCGTTGCCGTAAAGCGAACCGGACAATGCCACCGCTTCGCGAAAATCATCCAGCGCGGCGTCTGACTTCCCTGCACGCAACTTCAAATTTGCCAGCGCCCAGCGCGGCTCAAAATATCTGGGAGCGAGCGAAACGGCTCTTTGCATCGCGGCTTCAGATTCCCGTGTTTCACCGTTTGCGTCGTAGGCTTTGCCGAGTTCCAGCCAGTACCGGTAATCGTTAGGCGAACTCTTCACGGCCTGGCGCAAATCGGAAATGGCGTCGGCAATGCGCGGAGAATCAGCCTGATTCAGCAAGAAGCGCCCTCGAGCAGCCAGCACCTCGGCATTTGCTGAAGCATATCCAACTGCCAGATCGTGGCTGTCAGCGCTTTGGCCATAAGCGATCAACGCGCTGGCAATAAAGTTTTTGGTGATGAAATTGCCTGCCCATACCGCAAGAGCAAGAACGGCAATGAGCAAAGGAAGGCGCTTCGACATTGGGAAGTAGACAGTAGTCAGCATACAGTAGACAGCAGAACCTCAAGCCCTATTGTCTACTGACTGCTCTCTTCATAACTGTGATAGTAGGCGTACTTGTAGTTGTAGTAGTAGCTTTCCGTATTCAGGTCAATGCAGTTCAGGACAACGCCGAAAATTTTGGCGTTCACATCGGCCAAAGCCTGTTTGGCGCGCTGAACGGCTTCGCGCGGCGTGTGGTTGCTCTTGACCACAATCACGACGCCGTCAACGTGCGGCGAAATGATCAGCGCGTCGGTGACGTGAATCACCGGCGGCGAATCAATGATGATGTGATCAAAGCGATCCTGAAGCTCTGCAACCAGATAGCGCAGCTTGATGGAGCTAAGCAATTCCGAAGGATTCGGCGGCACTGGGCCTGCCGGCATCACAAACAGGTTCGGAATGTCGTGCGGAATAATCACCTTATCAACCGAAACTTCACGGGACAGATACGTCGAAAGTCCCGTGTCGTTTTTCGTGCTCAGGATTTTGTGGCAGCGCGGACGGCGCATATCAGCATCCAGAACCAAAACGCGCGCTCCGGTTTGCGCCAGCGAAATTGCGGTATTGGCGACAATGGTCGTTTTGCCTTCCGCCGGATGGCTGCTGGTAATGAGCATTGTTCGGGGCGCATGCTCCGCCGATGAAAGCAGCAATGAAGTTCTAAGCGCCCGGTAACTTTCCGCAAACGACGACAAAGGATCGTGCCCCGAAAGCAATTCGTTGCTGGCGGTGGCTAATGCCGTGCTCTTTTTGCCATTGCCGTTTCCGTTGCTGCTGGCGTTGACGCCCAGCATTTTGTTTTTTGCCAGACTTTGCAGCGACGGAATGCCGCCAAGCGAAGGCAATTGAACGATGCGCTCAACATCTTCCGCGGTGTTGATGGTGTTGTTCAGGTATTCCAGGAAAAACGCCAACCCGATTCCCAAGGCTAAACCAATCAACATGCTCAGCCCGATGTTCAGAATTTTGTTGGGTTTAACCGGTGCGATTGGGATTTCGGCATCCTGAACCCGGCGAATATTCGACGGACGAAAATCACTTTCGACCTCAGCCTGTCGCAATCGGCCTTGTAGGTCTTCGTAATTCTTACGGTTGGTTTCGATCTTCTGCTTAAGCAGCCCGAGCTCGGACGATTCGCGGTTCTGCTGAATCGCTTCATTTCGGGATTGGCCAAACGAGGCTTTCAAGTCTTCTTCACGCTTTCTGGCCACCTGAAACTGCGTCTCAATGTTTTTGACGATCTTTGCTTTCTGTTCGGAAAGCTGAGTTTCCAGTTGCTTGACCTCTTCCTGAACTTGTTTGACCGCTGGATACGTCGCTTGGTACTTGGCGGAAAGATTGGCCAGCTCCTGCTTCTTTTTGCTGAGTTCCCGGGAAATATTTTGAACCGTGGCGTCATTGATGACTTGCGGCAATTCATCCGCTGCAACTTCTTTGCTGCGATTGTAATTTGCCTCTGCCGTTCTCCGTTCGTTTTCCAAATCAGTCAATTGACGATTCAGCTCAATCGTTCGTGCAAGCGTAATATCGCCTTTGTCTTCGACAGAAATGATTCTGTGAGCGGCCAGATATTGCTGCTGCTCATTTTCGGCATCGCGCAATGCAGCTTCGGCCTCTTGCACGCGCTTGGCCAAAAAATCCTTGGCGCTGCTGACACCTTGCAGGCGGCTTTCCATGGACCAGACGATATATTCGGAAGAAATGGCATTGGCGACTTCAGCCGCCAGTTTGGGACTGTAAGAGTCAAAAGTCAGTGAAACGACTTTGGTTTGACGGCCAACCG
>CAYLJQ010000711.1:0-3874 GCA_964383955.1 uncultured Heliomicrobium sp.
CAATTGAATAACTTACATTCCTAATAAATTCTATTGCTTGGCATTTTATCCTTATGTAACAAGGTTCACCGGATAAAAATAAGTTATTGACAGCCCCATCTTTATGCTGAAATTGAACTTCGGTGATTTGTGCCTTGCCACTTCCATAATGTGGAAGTTGATCTAAGGACATATGGTTCCCCGATCCCAGGCTCTCCAAATAGTGGGCAATCACACCAGTTGGTTCGCTATTCACAAGTATCTGTCCCTGATAAAACAGATATGCCCGCGAACATAGTGTAGCCATCACCGCCATATTGTGGCTAACAAACAAAACTGTGCGCCCACCTTTACCGATGTCTTCCATCTTGCCTAGGCACTTTCTTTGAAATTGGGCGTCACCTACGGCCAGCACCTCATCAATAATCAATATCTCTGGCTCTAAATGCGCCGCCACCGCAAAGGCCAGGCGCACATACATCCCCGACGAATAGCGTTTGACGGGCGTATCAAGAAACTGTTCGACTTCGGCAAACGCCACGATCTCATCAAATTTGCGTTTGATCTCTTCGCGGCTCATTCCCAGGATTGCGCCGTTCAGATAAATGTTTTCGCGTCCGGTCAATTCGGGGTGAAAGCCGGTGCCGACTTCCAGCAAACTGGCGACGCGGCCTTTAATGCCGATGCGCCCATTGGTCGGTTCGGTGATGCGGCTCAGAATTTTCAATAACGTGGACTTGCCCGCGCCGTTGCGTCCGATGATGCCGACGACTTCGCCCTGTTTGATTTCAAAATTGACGTCTTTCAGCGCCCAAAAATCTTCGGATAATTGAGAATTGACAGTTGATAATTGAGGTTTGCGGAAAAGAGAGGCCGCACGGTGCGTGATTTCATCGCGCAACGACACATACTGCTGCCGTTCCCGCTGATGATTGATTCTGTATTTTTTGCCGAGGTTTTCGGCGCGAATGACTACGTCAGACATGGTTTAGGGTTGTTTGACGGGATTCCCCCTGACCTCTACAATTTTTTCAGTGAATCGCTATTGGCAAAGGAGTTTGCACAATGACTTTAAGTGAAATATTGCAAGATTTGCATGCACTGGAAACCCGGCTACGCGAATACGAAGCGCAATACGGAATCGCCTCAGATGATTTTTATGAGCTTTATCGGCAAGGTCTGCTGGATAATGATGGTATAGAAAGCACTCTGAAATTCAGCCGTTGGGCTAGCGCGTACACGATGAAATTGGAGCGAGAGCAATCTTTTCACGAACAAAGCCAGCACTTTATCTCAACATTAAAGTTGAAGTCGCCAACCGGCGCTTTACACTTAACTCCCAACCCTGAACTTCAAAGAGTTTGATGTGCTCCCTTCCCTCAACGAATACCAACAGCTTATTTACAGCTTGCCCAGCACCTGGCCTGTCATTCGCCATTCCACACTCGTTCTTGTCCAGCATGGCCCAGCTTTTGCGGAAGTTACAGGCGACATTGGATTTGATCAGGGGATAAATCTGAACGTGTGGGAGGACTTGAACTTTGCCCGAAACATAATTCAGGGCTACAGCTATTTGATTACGCGGGGCGAGCAGCAATTGTACTGGTATGATCCCCAACCTCATCCAAATGACTCCTCTTTGGCAAGCACGCATCCGCACCACAAACACATTCAACCAGACATCAAACACCACCGTATTCCAGCGCCTGGAATCAGTTTCGAGCAACCGAACTTGCCCTATTTGATCGAAGAAATCGAACGCGAAATGTTTAAATAACATCTGCAAAGGTTTTTTCAACCTGGCGAAAGTACCAGATACCGGACACGCACAACGCTGCAATGATCAGCACGGAAATCAACACGGTCGCCATCGCCAACGGCGATTGTCCTTTCAACAATGCCCAGCGAAATCCGTCAATTACACCGACCATTGGGTTCAGCGCATACAACAATTGCCAGCGCTGTGGAATCACCGCACTGCTGAAACCGACCGGCGACACGTACAAGCCAAACTGAACGATGAACGGGACAATAAACCGAAAATCCCGGTATTTGACGTTCAGCGCGCATAACCACAATCCCGCGCCGAAAGCTGCGGCAAAGGCCAGAGCGATAAACAACGGCAAGGTGATCAATCGCCAGTCCGGCGCAAAGCCGTACCACAACATCATCCCCGCCATCAGCCCCAACATAATCAAAAAGTCCACGAAACTGGTGATGACCGATCCGGCAGGCACAATCAACCGCGGGAAATAGACTTTTGAAATCAGGTTGGCATTGCCGATCAAGCTGTTGCTGGATTCACTGAGCGCGGTTGAAAAAAATTGCCACGGCAACATGGCCGCAAACACCAGCAATGGGTATGGCACAGCGCCCGGCGCTGAAAGTTTGGCCACCCTGTTAAACACAAAGGTGAACACCAGCATGGTCAGAAAAGGACGAATCAACGCCCATGCAATGCCGATGACGGTTTGTTTGTACCGAACCAGAATGTCGCGCCAAGCCAGGAAATAAAACAGTTCGCGGTATCGCCACAGGTCGCGCCAGTAATTTTTTTCCGTGCGCCCGGCTTCGATATACAGATCGAAATGATCCGGCGGCAAGGGTTCAAACAAGGCTGGTTGTTCTGGAATGGTCATCAAGATTTCAAAAAATTCAGGTCGGGGTAACTTAACGGAAGCTTCGCGCTTTTTTATTGCAGGCGGGGACGCCTGCGTACCCAACATCAGACGATATCCGCGAAATTGCGCTCCATCCGTTTGAAATAAAACGCGCCGCTGATTAACACCAGAATCGAAACGACGGTCGAAACCGTCACCATTGGCCCCGGGCCGACGCCGGAATCCAGCAATGCCCAGCGAAAGCCTTCGACAACACCGACCATCGGGTTTAATCCGTAAATTGTCCGCCACGGTTCGCTAAGCATCGTGCTTGGGTAGGCAATCGGCGTTGCCAGCATCCAGAATTGCGTAATGAAGGGAACGACATAGCGAATGTCGCGGTATTCAACGTTCAGCGCCGACAGCCACAGGCCAACGCCCAGCGCAGTGACCAAAGCCAGCAACAGAAAAAACGGCAACCAGATCACGTTCAGCGTGGGGGCTTTGCCGTAATACACCATCATCAACAGCAACATTGCGAATGACAGCGCAAAATCAATAAAGCCGGAAATTACCGTTGAAATGGGAATGACCAAACGCGGGAAATAGACTTTGGTCAGCAGGTTCGAATTTCCAACAAGGCTGTTGGAAGCCTGGCCCAAGCCATTGGCAAAAAAGGTCCAGGGAACCAGCGCAGCAAATGAAAAGAGCGGATAAGGAATGCCGTCAGAAGGAATTTTGGCCAAGCGTCCGAAAAAAACGCTGAAGACCAACATCGTGAACAATGGCTGGATGATGGCCCAGGTTGCGCCCAGCGCAGTCTGTTTGTAGCGCACTTTGATGTCGCGCCACGTCAGAAAATAAAGCAGTTCGCGATAAACCCACAGTTCGTGGAGTTTCAGCGAAACCCAGCCCTTGCCCGGTTCAATTAACAGGTAAGGCTGCTGGGCAGAGCGCAGATAGTTTTCCGCCGTTTCATTGTTTTGCATGCTTGGCACCAACTTTTACAGGAGTTTCAGGCGAGATGATCGTGGCAGGGACACCAATCCGTCAATAAACTCGCAACTCAGCAATGTCCGGCGACACAAATTCCAATGGAGATGTAATAAAAATTCAAAAGATAAGGGTCGGGGGAAAAACGAGATGAGGGGGCGGAAGCGGCTGGATTTTGTCGGTGAACCTATCTTGTCCGGCTTTTCAGATCAGTGCTGATCAAGACGGATTTGATAAACGTTATGTGGGTAACGCCGCTTTAGATTTACGGCAGAAAACAAAGGACTATGGTTTCTGCGTAA
>CAYLJQ010000712.1:0-3868 GCA_964383955.1 uncultured Heliomicrobium sp.
GCTTTTTTCCATCAGGCGCCCACCGCAGACGCAACATTGACCATAATCGTAATTATTACCACTCAAACTCATCCAATCACCTTCGCCATCCTGGTTCGACGCGACAAAATCGCTTCCGTCAAAAACAACAACAACGCGACGACCAGCAACCACCACCAGACACGCTGGCGGGATTCTTCTTCTTCCTTGCTGAGCTTTTCATTGGTTCCGGCAACCGCTTGCGCTTTCGCATCAGTACCCGTGACTGTGGCGACAAATTCTTCCACATTCAGTTTGGTCAGATCGGATTCTTTTGTGTCCACGTTGACCGCCGCGTAATCCGAGGCATTCGCAAAGCGTAGCCGATAAAAGCCAGGCTCTTTCGCCGCAACAATTAAGTCGCCAGTCGCGGTTTGCTTGCGTTCAGTTAACCGCTCGCCGCTGGGTAGGTCTATGGCCGGGATTGCGCCGTCTTTCGCCGCTGCCACGGTGAAGGTTTGCCCCAATGGATGCCACGGACGCTCTTCGCGCTCTCCCAGATGTCTAGTCATCTGTCTGACCAGCGGCAAATAAAGCGGCGTCAGCGGCAAATCGTTCCAACTGGCGTCAAAGGTGGAAGTGAAAAGCAGAATTTTTCCGTTGCCTTGTGTGGCTTCGATCAGTGCCGGGTTTCCGTCTTCGTATCGCGCCAAAACGCCTGCGCCTTCACGCGGAGTGGCGCGGTGATACCCGAACACGCGCGCGGACGACAATCGCCCGCTTTGGCGGAAAACTTCGAAGATCGGGTGATCGGTTTTGATCTCGCTCATCGTGACGTAATCACCGCCGGAGCCTCCGCGAAGCAAAATCCGCTCTTCCAGTTTTGCCGGAGCCGAGTTTTGAAAGACCTGATTGAAGCCGGCAGATTCCGTGTGCGGGCCAACGGCAATGATCAACCCGCCGCCGCCTTCTACGAATTTGATCAGTCCTGCGGCCAACGCCTGGCTAATGACTGCATCGTTCAAGATGACAACGCGATAGGAACTCAAATCAGTCGGATTGACTGTGCCGGCAGTTTTCGCTTCGACGTTAAACGGCAGGTTTTCGCCCGTCGTCATCGCGTTGCGGAAATAGAAACTTTCGCTGCGTCCACGCGAGGCGGTTTCAATCAACAAGGCTTTCAACTGATCTGTTCGGCGCAGCGTGAAATAGAACTTGTTGTCGAAAGGGAAGTCGTCGCCTTCGACTCGAATTTCGCAGCGGTTGATGCCTTCATTCAAGTTGAAGCCTGTGAATTCCACCGTCGCCGAATCGTTCGCAGCGATTTTCAGTTCGCGTTTTTCGACCGCGTGTTCGTTCAGCACAAATTCCACGCGAACTCCGCTGCGCTCTTCGTCGCTGAAATTGGCAATGCGCGCCGTCAGTTTGTCTTCGTATTTCGGCTGGTAAATCAACGGTTGCGCGCTGATGTCCGTCACGGCCAGATTGGAAGTGCCTTGTTCGCCGACATCCATCGTTTGCAGTTTGATGTCCTGGCTCAGTTGAAACGAATTTTCCGCCGGATTTCGCCCCGCTGCCTGGAAGTCGGAGATCAGCACAATGCGGCGATCTTTCAAGTTGATTTCTTTGAACAGTTCCGACGCGCCACGCAGGGCTTGCACATAATCCGTTGAGCGATAGCCAACTTGCGCGCTATCCAGTGCGGCTCGGAGCTTGCCGCCGTCCGTTGTGAACTTCGCCGCGACGTCATAGCTTTGGCCGAACGTCACGATTGCCGTGCTTTCATTCCCGGCAGTTTGGTCAAGAATGGATTGCGCGCGGGCTTTGGCCTGCTCAAAGCGTTTGCCGAACCGCATGCTGAACGAGGTGTCGAGCAAAATCAGGTTGGCTCGTTTGCCTTGGCCTTCTTCCGCCGCTCCGCTGCCAAAATAGGGGCGCACAAACGCCAGCGCCAACAGCAAAAATGCCAAGCAGCGCAACGCCAGCAGCAGCCAGTTTTGCACCATTCGTTTCCGAATCGTCTTTTGCGGGACGCGGCGTACAAACATCAGCGAAGGAAATTCAATGCGCGGCGCTTTGGTGCGTCGCACCAGATGCACGATGATCGGTGCGGCCACCGCCGCCAGTCCAAGTAGAAATAATGGGTTTAGAAAAGACATTTGTTTACTGTCTTGCCCGTTTCGCCAAAAACGAAAACAGCGCGTGATCCAACGGCTTGTCCGTCGTCAGCAGTTCGTAATCAATTTTGTTGCTGGTGCAGCCTTCGCGGACGGCTTCCAGATGTTTACGGATCGTTTCGCGGTACCCATCGCCCAGCACATCCGGCAAAACGTGAATCTGTTCAACGGTTTCGGCATCTTCCAGCAGAACCGGTTCGATGAAGTCGAAGTCCAGTTCATTTTTGTCCATCACCTGAAAGACGATGACGTCGTTGCCTTTGAAGCGCAGATGCTGCAAAGCTTCGGTGATGGCTTCCGGCTCATCGTAAAAATCCGAAATGACAATGATGATACCTCGGCGTGTGATGCGCTCGGCGGCCTGGTGCAACATTACGGACAGGCGGGTTTCGTTCCCAGCTTCGATTTGTTCCATTCTGCCGAAGATCGTTCGCATGTGGCCGGTGCGGGAATGCGCCGGAATGTGCGTGCGAACTTCCTGGTCAAAGGCGATCAGGCCGACGGCGTCCTGCTGTTTGTTCGCCAGATATGCCAGCGACGAACCCAGAAATTGCGCGTATTGTAGTTTGGTGATTTCGCCGGTTGTGTAGCGCATGGACGCGCTGGCATCTATCAGGATGTGGCATTGGGAGTTCGTGTCGGCGCGGTACTTTTTGATGTAGTACCGATCCGTTCGGCCCAGCAGCTTCCAATCCAGATAGCGCAAATCATCGCCCGGCATGTACTGGCGATATTCGGCAAACTCCGTCGAAAAGCCAGTGAAGGGAGAACGATGCATGCCAGAGATAAAGCCTTCGACGACCGTGCGCGCCAGCAACTCCAAGGACGTGATCCTGGCTAGCACTTCAGGAGCCAAAAACCTGGGAATTGCCGATGACGCCGATGACTGAGCCGACGAATCAGACAACTTTGATTTTGAATTGTCGGTTTTCCACCACATCGTGTTAGCTCAGTCCAGACTTGGGTTCGGGAACGGTTTCGACCAGTTTCTTGATGACTTGAATGGTGTCCACGCGCTCGGATTCAGCCTGGAAGTTCAGCAGGATGCGATGCCGCAGCACCGGTTGCGCGACGGCGCGAACATCATCAAACGACACGTTGTATCGGCCATTAAAAATTGCGCGTGCTTTGGCGGCCAGCACCAGAAACTGTGATGCGCGAATGGAGCCGCCCCAGGTGACCCAGCGATTGACGAAATCCGGCGCTTTGGGATTTCCAGGCCGGCTGGTGTGAACCAGATTTACGGCGTATCGCGTGACCGAATCTGCAACCGGAACTTTTCTGACCAGACGTTGAAACGCGATGATTTCTTCGGCGGACATCAGCCGGTCGAATCTTACATCCTGCGGCGAAGTGGTCAGCTTGACGACAGCGACTTCGTCCTCTTCCGGCAAATAGCCCATGTGAACGTTGAACATAAAACGGTCAAGCTGGGCTTCCGGCAATGGGTATGTGCCTTCCATCTCGATGGGGTTTTGCGTGGCCAATACAAAAAATGGTTTCGGCAGAGCGTACGTTTCGCCCTGAACCGTAACGTTGCCTTCCTGCATGGCTTCCAGCAATGCAGCCTGAGTTTTGGGCGGGGTGCGGTTGATTTCGTCCGCCAGGATGATGTTTGCGAAAATTGGTCCGCGAATGAATTGCAGGTCGCGTTTACCTGTCATGCGGTCTTCTTCGATGATTTCGGTTCCGGTGATGTCCGCAGGCATCAAATCGGGTGTGAACTGAATTCG
>CAYLJQ010000713.1:0-3865 GCA_964383955.1 uncultured Heliomicrobium sp.
TTCTTCATAAAGCATCATCACGGCGACGCTGGTAATTGGCTTGGTCATTGAATAGATGCGGTGAATCGTATCCATCTGCATTGGCTTGCCCGCTTCCATATGGGCCATTCCGAATGTTTCCTGGTATGCGATTTTGCCGCGACGCGCGATCAAGCCGGAAGCTCCGGGAATATGTTTCTCGGCAACGTGCCGGCTCATAACCGAGCGAATATTGGTCAGACGCTCGCCTGACATTCCCACTGTTTCGGGCGCAACCACTGGCGGATTGTTTTTGGCATCGCCCTTGACCGGGCCAAAGATTGGATTGATGGACAGCGCCAGCATCAGCGCCAAAATGGAAAGCAACAGACGTTTCATGGTTCCTCCGGTGAAATTGACACAACAATTTTCCCGGCAAATGGCGGGAAAATTTCTACGGCAATTCGGTATTCAATTGGTCAGTTGACGTGCTACAACAAAGACGAGCTTAGAGTGCGGGGATGATAGGCGCTGAAATTTCTAAATTCAATTGAGTCGCGTACGCTGAGAAACAAAATAAAACTCTGGCCAGCGTGCGGCGAAAGATTATTATCGGCAAAAAGCGAAGCCAACTCATCCGCGGGTCCGTCTATCAACCAGCAAGAGGCAAGAAACATCTTGCCCTATATCAAATCCCAACCAAGGAGACAGCATGGAACGTAAGAAAGCGTCCGATTATCCGCAGGAACTGCTAGACCTGTTTCACGAGTATCAACACGGCGACATGGAGCGCCGCACATTCATGGATCATATTGGCAGGTTTGCCACCGGAGGCCTGACGGCAATGGCGATTTTCGAAAGCCTGACGCCGAATTACGCTTGGGCACAACAAATTCCACCTGACGACAAACGCATCAAAGTCGGCTACGAAGTGGTGCAATCCCCGGCGGGAAACGGCACGATCAAAGGTTATCTGGCGCGCCCGGCAAAAAGTGGAAAACATCCCGTCGTGCTGGTCATTCACGAAAATCGCGGGCTTAACCCTTACATCGAAGACGTCGCGCGCCGCCTTGCCACAGACAATTTTATTGCCTTTGCTCCGGATGGATTAACTTCGGTGGGTGGTTACCCGGGCACGGAAGAGAAAGCCGCCGCCGCCTTCCGCACGGTGGATGGAACAAAAATGACCGAAGACTTTGTCGCGGCGGCCAAATGGCTTAAGGCGCGGTCGGATTCCACCGGCAAATTAGGCGCGGTCGGATTCTGTTTCGGCGGCGGAATGGTCAATCAACTGGCCGTGCGTTTGGGCGCGGACTTGAATGCGGGCGTCGCTTTTTATGGCCGCCAGGCGGGCGTCGCCGATGTCCCCAAAATTTCCGCGCCGTTATTGCTGCAATACGCAGGAAATGACGAGCGCATCAACGCGGGCATTGCAGCGTACGAAGAAGCTCTCAAGGCCAACAAAAAGGTCTACGCCGTTCACTTGTACGATGGCAAACAGCACGGCTTTCATAACGACACAACGCCGCGTTACGACGAAGCCTCTGCAAAACTGGCCTGGACGCGCACGCTTGAGTTTTTCAATAAACATTTGCGCTAACAAGGTCAGGTAGAAAATCTGCCAACAGCGCAAAACAACAAAAGGCACAATGCATTCAATCGTGTACATTGTGCCTTTTTGTTTCGCACCAACCTCAGCAACATCTCAGTCGGGCTGTAATTCTTGTGCCTATTGAAATCGGTGTATATGATGCTGGCCACCAACAGGGGTAAAACAATTCATCACAGGAGATTTTCTATGAAACGATTGGCAGTTTTGTCCGGGCTTTTGCTTATCGGCGCCATCTCTTTGGCGGCTTCCAAACCATTGCAGCAAGGTCAACCGGCTGCGCTGGAAATTCAGAAGGTAAAAGACAATCTGTACATGATTACGGGCGGAGGTGGAAACACTGCCGCGTTCATTACCGAAAAGGGCGTGGTCGTCGTAGACACGAAGCTTCCCAACAACGGTCCGGGCATTTTGGACAAGATCAAATCGGTCACGTCAAAACCGGTGACAATGGTCATTAACACACATACGCACGGCGACCACGTTGGCAGCAACAGCGCCTTCACAGGCATGGTGGAGTTCGTCGCCCAGGAAAACTGCAAGGCGAGCATGGAAAAGATGGACGCGTTTAAGTCCGAAGAAGGAAAGAAGTTTCTGCCTACAAAAACTTACAAAGACAAACTCAGCCTGTTGAGCGGCAAGGATAAAATTGACCTTTATCATTTCGGACCGGGCCATACAGGCGGCGACACCTTCGTCGTGTTCCCGGCGTTGAAAGTCATGCATTCGGGCGACATCTTCGCCGGAAAAGGCACGCCGATCATGGATGTAAACAACGGCGGCAGCGGTGTGGCATATCCCAAGACCTTGGCGAAAGCTGCGGCAGGCATCAAAGGCGTCGAATCAGTCATTCCCGGCCACGCTCCCGTGATGACCTGGAACGATTTCCTGGAGTATGGACATTTTATGAGCGAATTGGTGGCTGGAGTTGAACAGGCGAAAAAAGCCGGGAAGACCGCCGATCAAACCGCTGCGGAATTGAAACTGCCTGAAAAATTCAAGGACTACAATATGGGCCGCTTGAAGGGCAATATCACCGTTCTCTACTCCGAACTGAAATAGCGACCTGATCAACTGCTGCCTAAGTGCAGAACATAGGGATGCCTCAAAAATTCACAAGCCCCAAAGCCGTCGCGGAATCCAGTTTATTCCGCACGGCTTTGTTTTTGATGGTTCTGGTCAATCTGATCACGCCCACGTTCGCTCACCCAATTCCGTTCAGTTACTTTGATCTTCGTTTAGACCAGAGCCAGAACCACCTGGAAGGCACTCTTGTCGCGCACGTTACCCACCTTGCGCACGAGTTAAACGTAACGCCAGCCGAGGCGCTGCTGGATGCGGCGACAGTCGAATCGAAAAAAGAGGCGATACAGACTCTCTTACGATCGCACTTACTGCTCACGGCTGATGGCCAGCCGGTCAACTTGGAACTGGTGCGCCTTGAGCCGCTGCCTGATCGGCAAGCGATTGCGCTACAACTACGCTTCGCAACGAAAGCGTTTCCAGCGCTGCTCAAAATCCAGTGTACGCTCTTTACCTACGAACAAGAGCACCAGACCTTTCTCAACATTTATGAAGAGAGTCTGCTGGTTCATCAGGAAATCTTCGACTCGAACCATACCGCCCTGGAATACTTTACCGGCAGTCGGCAAGTCACGCTTGCTGTTGTGAAAAAGTTTCTGCTCAGCGGCATCTACCACATTTTCGCCGGGCCGGATCACATTCTGTTTATCGTGGGATTGCTGTTGCTTGGCGGAAGCATGATGCGGCTGCTGACCATTGTTACTGCTTTTACTATCGCCCACAGCATTACATTGTCGCTGGCCGCGTTAGACCTGCTCAATCCGCCTGAGCGCCTGATTGAAGCCGCAATCGCACTGAGCATTGTGTACGTCGGCATAGACAATTTGATGGTCGGCAAAACTGACCGAGACGTTCGCACCTGGATCGCCTTTTTCTTCGGCCTGGTGCACGGATTCGGTTTTGCCGGAGTATTACGAGAATTCGGTCTGCCGCGTCAGGCTTTGGGCTGGTCCTTATTCTCGTTCAATTTTGGCGTGGAGGTCGGTCAGGTTTGCATCGTTGTGCTGGCGGCAACATTGCTGGCAGCGTTGCGCAACCGCAATCCGAAACTTGGCCAGCAAGTCGTAACTGCCGGTTCGGTGGTCGTGATTCTGGCGGGAAGTTACTGGTTCATTCAACGAGTCTTCTTTTAGACAAAAGGCACTGACAATCAATAGGTGATGTTACGCGCTATAGAAATGAACATTGAACTTGACACGGTTTTCGTCCCGTTAG
>CAYLJQ010000714.1:0-3854 GCA_964383955.1 uncultured Heliomicrobium sp.
ATGAAGCCTTTTGAAGATGCCGCTTCGCGTCAATGCTTGATTGCGAAGTTGCGAAGTCAGGTCACCAACCGCTGCCTGATTCGGCAGTGCTCCATTAGCTGGGGCATTGATGGCTAACATGCGCAAATCACTGGCTTCAAAAACCGGATCCGCCAATACAGCAACAGCTTTAGGCGCAGGCTTTCGTCCGGCGGTTTCTCTTCGCAGCACTGCCAAGGTCGAAGCTGAAGGAAGACTGACGACTTCATGCTCTTGAATCAAAGGGATGTAAGCGGCGCTTGTCGCCGGTGACTCACTTCCGGTCTGCTGCCTTTTTTCCGCTTGCGGTTTTGGCAAGGCGCCGAACGGGATGTATTGCAAAAATCCATCTGCCACGACGACCAATCTATTCCGGCCAAGCTCTTTTGCCACAGGCGTTAGAATCAACTGGCTTAGTTTGATTGCCCTTCTCCAATACTCCGCCGTTCTGCGTGCATCCAACTGCACTGGCGCTGAGTCATTCGGAGCCAACACGTCATACACTTCTCGCGCCGCTCGTTCGATTTCAGCGCGACTCGGCAACTCAAATCCTTTCACTTCTGTTGGCGTCACAGCCCAAACATAGCTTCGCTTTTCCCCTAACGAGAATTCCAGTAACACTGTTTCGCCATCCACTATCTGCTGAATTTCCTGCGCACTCAGAGGGCTGGGCTGCGTCAACGCGGCGTAATGAGGATTATTGGAGCTGATTTGCACTTCAATCTTTTCACGTTCAGTAGTTAAGGCCGCAATCTCTTTCGAAATAACAGCAACTTCGCCCAAAGAGGAGTTGGCAGCAAGCAATTGCATCTTGCTTTCTGATCGCGCGGTGATTTCTTGCTGCAATTTACGCAGGCGCTGAACCAATGCCGAAACATCGTTCCCACGGATATTAATGCGACTTTCTCCGAGTATGTCCAACAGGCTGCGCGCGCGCGCTCTTTCATTTACTTCAAGCGCCATGGCAGCAAAATTATCCCCAGTCGCCTGTTTCTGGCGTTGCATCAACAAATCAATATTGAGCTGATAATACTGCTGAATTGTCGCGAAATAGGAAGTGCGCAGGTCTCTGCTAGCGACTTTTGTGCGCAAGGATTCAACAATCCCCAGCGAGGTTTCAATCTGAGAAAGCGCGACAACAAAGTTGCCGCGATCCCGCTCTGCACAGGCGATATTGTAAAGAGTGAGAGATTCGCGGTTCCGATCTCCTGCCACCTGATTAAGCGCCAAGGCAGTCTTGTAATGCTCAATCGCCGCCTGATGGTTTCCCTGCTCGTGGTAAATGCGGCCAATTAAATTTAGGGTAACAGCTTCTCCCCTACGATCTTTTTCTGCACGATGCACGGGGAGCGCTTTGCGATAAGTTTCCAATGCTTTCGCCTTATTTCCCTGAAAGTCATAGACCATTCCCAGGCCCCTCAACGCATAGGCTTCCAACCTGGTGTCACCAATCAGCGAACTTTGCCGGTAACCTCGCTTAAAGTAATCAAGCGAATGTTCCATGTCCTCCAGGGAATAGTATGCCCTGCCAAGTTCGTTATAAGTGCTGGCTTCGCCATTGGGATAGCTCACGGCTTGAAACAGACACAAGGCCAATTTGTAATGCTCAATGGCTTTTTGTTGTTCTCCCAGCGATTCCTGAACATACCCCAATCCATTCAGGATTCTCGCCTCTTCGGTTTGATCACCGACCAGCCGCGCCAATTGCATGGCTTGATTAAAATAGCGAATCGCTTCCTGGCTTTCGCCCAAGCGAGACTTGACCCGTCCAATGGCAGTCAATGTCAGTGCCTGACCACGATTGCTTGTGACAGCCTTCCATGAGGCCAGCGCCTGTTGATCGAATTCCAACGCCTTGCCGGGTTCTCCCAAATCAGAATAGGTATACCCAAAGTTCAACAGAGTTTGCGCTTGTCCGCGCTCATCGGCGAGGCCCCGCCAAATAGCGATGGCTTGTTGATAGTACTTAAGGGCTTCCTGCCGTTTGCCGACGTCATAAAGAATCTCGCCAAGATTGTTCAAGGACTGGGCTTCTGCGCGACGATTGCCGCTGCACTGATTCAACTCCAATGCTCTCAAACAAGCTTTCCAGGCTTTATGATTTTCACTCAATGTCAGGTGCGCGTAGCCAATCCCATTCAAGGCCTCTCCCTCGGACTCGAAATCGTTTATGGATTGACTGATCTGCCGAGCCTTTTGGTAGCATTCGAGGGCTTGTTGAGGCTGTCTCAAGATGTCGTACAAATCTGCGATTGCCCGATACGCACCTGCTTGCTCACGTTGATCCCCAACTGCTTCCCAGGTGTTTAAGGCTTGTTTATATTTCTTGATCGCTGCTTGCAAAGATTCGGACGATTCCAACGCCGTCAATTGCCGCCCTTCAGCAATCAGGCTCTGGGCAGCAACACGATGCCTGTCCTCTGGTCTTGCTTCCCTGAAATCTGCAAGTCTGACGGTGTAATTTCCGGGAGCCTTTTTATCATTCTGAGTCTGAATTTTCAGAACGTATTCTCCGGCGACATCAGTAATCACTGACACAGACATAACTTTGCCGGGAGGGCAGACTTGTTCAGTAATCCTGGCGCTGTCCGGCCCCAGCAAAGTCAG
The DNA here is from genome assembly GCA_964383955.1 of uncultured Heliomicrobium sp. Classification (GTDB taxonomy): domain Bacteria; phylum Acidobacteriota; class Blastocatellia; order RBC074; family RBC074; genus RBC074. The sequence goes on from CAYLJQ010000714.1 coordinate 2,626, forward strand.
TTGTAAATTCAGGTTGGTCGAGCCAAGAAGAAGGTGCAAGTATTGGCGTGAGCCAATAGCGATTCGGTGATAATGCGTTTCTCTTCCTGCGACCTGTTGCGCAAATGGCTGTCCACTCATCAAGACAGAAAGCAAATTATCACTGCCGAATTGAAACGTCAGCGCGACAATCAGGCTTGCCAGCAGCAATGTTGCTCCGGCTGCACCAAGAGAAATAATAAAAGGACTCGGCTTGGCAAGCCTTTTGAAAAGCTTCTTGATCATCATCAACAAGCCCCTGCTCTGGTTTCAATCCTCCCCACAATCAAAGAATGTGGCGGGGAAATTTTTCATGCTGCTGATTGTGTTTTGCAGTGCCTTGTTGGCATCGCCGTTTTTATTCGCGTCACCATTTTTATTGGCATCGCCGTTTTTATTCGCGTCACCGTTCTTGATATTTTCTGAAACGAATTCACCAATTAACGGGTAGAAAGAATTCCCGATTGGCCCCTGTTTTTGTTCAATAGGAAGCCCACGATCATTACGAACATCGCGGCGAGTCTTTTCTATGTACTTCAAGAGAAAGTTATTCCACTTGGTCACCTTGCCAAACCGAACGCTTGCATATTCCGGCGTGTAGGTGCCCAGATTCCAGGGAAAGTAAATTGAAAGTCCGTGCGAAAATTGCACTGCCGGGCCCGTGTAACAAGATTTGATGACGATTCCTTCTTCGATAATGACCCCGTCCTTGTCCTTCCCCGCAATGGCATTCATTACGTCCTCACAAGCTTTTATGAGTTCGTCCAACGTTTTTACTTCTATATCGAGTTTGGCCTTCGACTTTTTCAACCGGCTACAAGCCAGTGTGAGACAGCTACAAAAATCCCAGAGATCTGTGTGCTGCTCAAATTTATAAGACTGCGCTCGCCAATGCGCGACAATAATGGCATCGAGAATCAGTGCGTCATCGAGACCTTGAAGTAAAGATGTCGTTAGAGCCTTTACTCCCTTCACCAGCTTACTTACTTTTTTTCCACTCAGGTCGCTTACGGAATGATCTGTTGAAATCCCAGCGAGCGTGTATTCCTTATAGAATTGCGCGTACTTTTCGACAATCAGGCAGGCCAAGTCCTTCGTGCTCCGATTAAATCCCTGATTGAACTCTTCAAGAATTTGGTAGTAAGGCCACCCGCCCTCCAGGACAAACCCTTCAGACCCGACTAAATACTGAACATTCTCTGAAAGCTCGT
>CAYLJQ010000715.1:0-3831 GCA_964383955.1 uncultured Heliomicrobium sp.
AACGTCCAACTGCCAGTCGTTTGCCGTCCGGGCTGAATGACAACGAAAAAATCCAATCCGATTGCTTTTCCGTAGTGTGAAACTCTTCCAGCTTTGTCGCGTCCCAAAGTTTCAGTAGTTTGTCCGCCCCCGCCGAAGCCAGCAGTTTGCCATCCGGTGAAAAGGCGATGGCGTTGATGGCCTCTTCGTGCGCGATCAGCGATTTTACCTGGCGGCCTTCGGTTACACCGATTTCCCAGATCCGAATGATTCGGTCGGCTCCCGCGCCAGCTAGCAGTTTGCCAGACGAATGAAAGGCGATGGTGTTCACCGCGTCCAGCGCATCATTGAGTGTGTACAGCCGCACGCCGGTTGCCACATCCCAGATTTTTACCGTGCGATCCGCCGACGCTGACGCCAAAAGTTTGCCATCCGGGCTGAACGCAACCGCAAAAACCGCGTCTGTATGATCTTTCAGGTTTTTGACTTCGGTGCCGGTCGCGACATCCCATAGCTTCACCATCCGGTCGTAGCTGCACGTAGCCAGCAGTTTTGCATCAGGGCTAAAGGCGATGGAAAAGATGTTGTCGCGATGGCCGCGAATGCTGTGAAGCTCTTTCCGCGCGGCGACATCCCAGATTTTGATTTCGCCGAACTGCGCTGGATTGCCGCCTGCCGCCGCCAGCAATTTGCCATCTGCGCTGAATGCCGCGGCGCGAACCTGATTGGAAAGTCCCGGAATCTGCGCGATTGACTTGCCGGTTTTTGCGTCTTGCAACTCGACCAGTTGGTACTTTCCAAGCGCGATCAATGAACCTTTCGATTGAAAGGCCAACGCGCTGACCGAAGCTGTGGCGTCTTTCGCCGGTTTTATATTTGGCAGCGACGTTGCCGATTCCACAGGCGTAGATTCCGGTTTGGCCAAAGCCTTGTCTGGGCCAAGCGCTCCGGAATCAATCCAGGCCCTGATCAGTTTGATTTCCCCTGCGCTAAGTTCATCGCCGAGCGGCATTTTCGGTTTCACAGAACCTTCGATCATTTTGACCAGCAGGCTGTCGCCGCTTTTGCCCGGAACAATGGCAGCGCCACGTTTGCCGCCCGCCATCAATGCTTCATAGCTTTCCAAATTCAAATCGCCTTTGCGTGTTGTGTGGTTGTGGCAAGCGACGCATTTTTCCTGAAAGATCGCTTCGACTGGCTTGAATCCCGGTTGAACCTGAAAGCTGAGCGCAGGCGAAACAAGGAAGCTCGCCCAAGCGGCAAACAAAAGCAGGAAAAGCGGAATGGAGTAACGCACACGATTGTGCTGCGAAGGCATTAGCATGATTTTTGTTTTGAATGAATTGTTCAGGTTGACGCAGGCGGAGCTTACGTCAATTCGTGTGCTAGGTGAAGAGATGCCCTAGCGCAATTTGGCGTCCGCTTCGGCGAAACCAATTTGCGCGCGTTTTGAAGTCGGGCGCAGTTTCAGCGCTTCGGAATAGTCTCGCTTTGCGGCTGCGTAATCCTGTTTGCTCAGTTCCAGATCGGCGACGGTCAACAGTCCTTGAAGCTTTTTCAAGTCTGTCAGTCGAGCGGAAATTGCTGCCGCATCCGCGGCCTGGCTGTTTGCCTGTAAGTATTCGCCGTAAAGTTTGATCGCGTCTGCGTACCGTTCCTGCTGCTCCAGTTCGCGCATCGGTTTTAAGGGATCGTCTTCTTTTGCAATGACAGGCGTCGCTGTCGGTGACGCGGTTGCGACAGAAGTTTCAGCCGATGGAGAGTTTGCTGACCACAAAAAGTAAGCGCCAGCAGCGGCAATCAAACAAAGCAGAATGACGCTGACGGCGATCAGGCCGGAGCGGTTGGAACTGCGTGGTTGCGGAAGCGGTTGTCTGGGCGCGATATTGGTTTGAAGCTGATCGAATGCCGCAGGCTGCACCGGCGCAGGTTTGGCGGCAGCCGGTTGCTGGGCTGTTGGTTTCGGTGATTGTGGCTTGGCGTTGGGATGGGTTGAGCCAGCCGGAAACACTTCGGTTGTCAGCGGCGCAGGTTGCGTCGGAGATTCCAGCACTTCCGTCATTGAATGTGTGAGCTGATGTACCGGATTGGCAACCGCTCGTTGCTTGTCGGTTGCGTTCGGGCGTTCGTATTCCAGCAAGGCGTCCAGAAAGTCTGCTGCCGTGGCAAAACGATCGCCGGGATTTTTGGCCAAAGAGCGCATGACAACTGACACCAGCGGAGCCGGAACATTTGGGGCCAACTGCGACAGCGGCGGCGGGGTAAGTTCCGTATGGCCTCTCATCACTTCGTATTCTGAGCCGGTTTCGGAATAGGGAAAGGGCAATCGCCCGGACAGTGCTTCGTAAAGCGAAACCCCAATGCTGTACAAATCGGATCGCGCGTCCACTTCCTGCCCGCGAATCTGTTCGGGCGACATGTATTCGATCGTGCCGGGATTGAAGCCCGTGCGCGTCATGCTGCTTTCGCCCGCAAGTTTGACGATGCCGAAATCCGTGATCTTCAGCCGTCCCAGACCATCCAACAGCAAATTGGCGGGTTTGATGTCGCGGTGTGTGATGCCTTTGAACTGCCGTCCGGATTCGTCTTCGTAGCTAAAATTGTGCGCGAAATCGAGTGCAGACAACGCCTGTTTGAATAATGCCACAGCTTGACTGGGCGCCAGCGCGCCTTGCCGTTTGATCAAATCGCGCAAGCTCATGCCGTTCACAAATTCCATCACCAAATAATAGTTTTCCGGCGAAGTAAAGAATTCGTAGACGCGCACGATGTTCGGATGATCAAGTTGTGATTGAACATAAGCTTCGCGGACGAACCGCGCTTTGAGCTGTTCCTGCGCATGCGGCGGAAAAGAAGAAAGCAGAATGGATTTGACGACGACTTCGCGTGGCAGCGCTTGATGGCGGCCACGATAAACCGCGCCCATGCCGCCTTGCGCCAGTTCGCTGGTGATTAGGTAATTGCCGATGATTTTTCCGACCATAGAAAATCGGGTGTCCCAGGTTTATGAAACGATGTTGGACGACTTGATCGCGCTGATGACGGTTTCAGAAGCTCCCATCGAGCGAAGCTGGCTGAGCGCCGATTCGCGCGGCTTGAACTTGATGCCATATTTTTGCAGCGCGCCGACGATTCGATCTTCGGGCGCGTAGTTCTGCACTAGAGAAGCGACTTCCAGAAAACTGACGCCGCGTTTTGGCCCGGCGGCTTTGCGCGGCGTAGCCGGTCGCGTTTTCACAGGCTTGTCTTCGGGATTCGAGTTCGCTGCCGGGCTGGGTTTGCCGGAAACGTCCTGAACAAAATCGCCTGCGAACAAGTCGTTTGCCAAACGGCCAGCAACTTCAATCAAACGATCTTCGCCGACGCGTTCCGCCTGAACTCCCCAGTCTCCGGGCGATGATCGTTCCACGCTGGTGGCGATGACGTCTGTGCCTGCCAGCAATCGCAGCGAAGCCGAAGCTTCGGCGTTGACGCCGCCTTCTCGCTTGACGTCGTCGGTGACGGGCGTTGGGCGAGAACTAATGGTTCCTTCGATCACCAACGCCGCTTCACTCTTTTTGGTCGTCACGCGGAAACCCGCCGCCGCCAGCTTTTCGGAAAGCGTGTTGGTCGCCACGGTGGAAGGTTTGTCCAGATTCGTTTCGGTCACGTTCAAGAAGATGCGAACAGGGCGGCGTTGCGTTTGCGCGATCACCACAACCGTCAACAAGCAAGCAGCCGCCAGCGTAAAAAACAAATGTTGCTTTAATTGATTCATCGCATTTCTCATTGAGGCTTCACCCATCGCACCGCGTCACCTTTTAGAACGCTCTTGCCTGTGCCGTTGATTTTGGCTTTGGAGGCATTTTCGCG
>CAYLJQ010000716.1:0-3830 GCA_964383955.1 uncultured Heliomicrobium sp.
GCAGCCAGTTTGCTTCGCTGGAAAACATCCAAGCCAGCAATTTGTTAATCATCGTATGGTTGATTTTATTTTCACTGGCTTCAGTTTGGCCCAGTAAATTCAAGAGCTTTCTGCCAAGCCAGATCGGCAGAAACATCGCGAAGTTGGAATAACTGATTCGTTCGACTTTCAGTCCGGCCTTTTCTGCCGCTGCTTTCAACTCCGGCAATCGGTAACGCCGTTTGTGACCGGATTGATCGTCGTTCGGCCCCCACAAAGCCATAAATGCAGGAACATAAATTACCGCCGGAGCGCCGGTTTTCAATGTGCGGCGAATTTCGCTGAGGCCAGCCACGTCGTCGTCCAGATGTTCGATGACATCCAGCGCGGTAATCAGATCGAAGGTTTCATCAGCAAATGGCAATTCTGTTGCGCTGGCGCACATGGTTCGCTGATGGCCTCGGCGACGTGAAAAACTCAGCGGAATCATCGCCAAATCAATTCCTTGCACTTCACCGAATTTGCGCAAATGATCCATCGTCGCGCCGGTTCCACAGCCGATGTCTAAAGCTTGGAACTTCGCAGAAGAAGGCGCGTGCGAACGCAAGGCGTCTTCAATTTGGGCAAAGACTACGGCGCGACGCCCGACAAACCACCAATGATCATCTTCGGATTCAAAGATGATTTCGTAATTGATCGGGCGCATGGCGGCTTCGACGGCTTTAGTTTCCACCTCTCGCCTCCGCTTTGGCTTTGATGTAACCCAATCCGCGCCAACTGTTGCTGTTGTGCCAATGAATTTCCGTTCGCTCGGTTCCGGCTTCATTGAACCACTGATCAAACTCCTGGCGGCTAATGTAAAACGCGACGGGAGCCGTCAAGTGATCGTGAACGATGTTGTGAATTTCCCGAAACGGAAACCGCGCGATGTAACAAAGATAATCAGCGTAAAACAAAAACCGCTTCAACCCGGTTTTTGCCAGCGGCTGATAAACCAGTTTCAGCGGCAACCACAAGATCAGAGTTGGCAGAAAAGACAACCAGTACAGCGCACGCATTGGCAATTTCGATGTGACGTGTTCGCGCAACGGGTTGACGAAATTGACGATCCAGCCGTTGTTTTCCAGCCCATAAACCCAGGCTGAAATTGCCCCGCCGGGCCGGAGTTTTTTGACTAACGAAGCGAACCCCGAATGCGGGTCAGGTAAATGGTGCAACACACCGACTGAAAAGGCGTAATCGAACACCGGTTTCAGCGGCAGTTTGTAGATGTCGGCTTGAATGATGTGGACATTCGGCAGGTCTTTTGTATTTCGGTACGCTGCTTCGACAGCAACGCTTAGGTCAACGCCAATGATGGCTTTTGCTCCCCATTCACCGATCAAACGCGTATGACGGCCTTTGCCGCAGCCTCCTTCAACAACAGTTTTGCCCCGAACAAAATCAGGCGTCACCGGCGCAATCCAATCCAGAAACTGTTTTTCGTGGTGATCAGCAACGTGATCAAACTCCAGCCATTGCTGGCCAAAATTTTCAGCGGTTTCCCGTTGGACTGCATCGCTGACCAGGTCGGCAAAGCGCGGAATCCCATTCACCACCGAAAAGCTTTTCCCGCACTGTGCGCAAACCAAAGCTCCGCCTGTGATTTCGCTTCCATCCCGCTCAGCGGATTTCAGCGACAAATCACCAGCACAGGCTGGGCAAGCCAGATATTGAAGCAGACTTTCTTTCATCAGATGCAGTCGCCTTTGGGGTTTTAGAAGGAAGGATTATCTGCACTGCTGGGGCGTTCGGCAACCGCCCCAGCAAACCTAGATCAGGAACCGATCCATAAATCGAGTCGAGATGTTCCCGCTTTGGAAATCAGGATCGTTCAAAATTTTCAGGTGAATGGGGATAGTTGTTTTGATTCCTTCGACAACCATTGATTCCAGCGCACGGCGCATTCTGGCAATGGCGCGTTCGCGTGTGCGGCTGTGAACGATGACTTTGGCAATCAGCGAATCATAGTGCGGCGGCACAAAATATCCGTTGTAAATTGCCGTATCCACACGAACCCCTGGTCCACTAGGCAAATTCAAGGTCGTGATTCTTCCAGGACTTGGCGTGAACGTGACAGGGTCTTCAGCGTTGATTCGGCATTCAATGGCGTGGCCGACAAACATCAACTCGTCCTGGGTGTAATTCAGTTCTTCCCCGGCGGCAATTCGTATTTGCGCAGCCACCAGGTCAGAAACCGTCACCAGTTCAGTCACCGGATGTTCAACCTGAATGCGCGTGTTCATTTCCATGAAATAGAAACTGCCGTCTTCGTCCATCAAAAATTCAATTGTTCCGGCATTGCTGTACCCGATTCGTTTGCAAGCTTCGACGGCGACACGGCCCATTTCCTGGCGAAGTTCATAACTGACAGCAGGCGAAGGAGATTCTTCAATCAGTTTTTGGTGACGGCGCTGAATCGAACATTCGCGTTCTCCCAGGTGAATCACGTTGCCGTAGTTATCCCCCAGAACTTGAATTTCGATATGTCGCGGATTTTCAATGTATTTTTCGATGTACACGCCGCTGTTTTTGAAAGCGACTTCGGCCTCGGAACGGGCTGTCTGGTAAGCATGGGCCAACTCGGTGCGATTGCGAGCAATGCGCATTCCGCGTCCACCACCGCCAGCAGTCGCTTTAATCAGCACGGGATATCCAATGCGATCGCCTTCCCGAATGGCTTCTTCTTCGTATTCGATCAAGCCATCACTTCCGGGAGTAACGGGCACGCCTGCAGCTTTCATCGTCCGTTTGGCCTCGGACTTGTCACCCATCATGCGAATTGCATCCGGGCTGGGACCAATAAACGTGATGTTGCATTCCCTGCAAACTTCAGCAAAGTGTGCATTTTCCGAAAGAAACCCATAGCCCGGATGAATCGCGTCAACATTCGTAATTTCCGCCGCAGCGATGATTTGCGGAATGTTCAGATAACTTTTGGGCGACGGCGCAGGCCCAATACAAATGGCTTCGTCGGCAAAACGGACGTGCAAACTTTCCCGATCAGCTTCGGAATGCACAGCGACGGTTTTGATGCCCAGTTCGCGGCAGGCCCAAATCACTCGGCAGGCAATTTCACCTCGATTGGCGATGAGAATCTTTTTGAACATAAATTGGTGGTTGGGAATTGGCAGTTGGCGATTCCGTTGCGGAAAACACTGAGTAGACCGCAGTTGATCGGCTTATCACCGACTTCATCCAACGACTATTTTCTGAGGCCGAACAAAGGCTGGCCGTATTCAACCGGCTGGCCATTTTCGACGAAGATTTTTGCAATTACGCCACTGGCATCCGCCTGGATTTCGTTCATCAGCTTCATCGCCTCTATGATGCAAAGCACATTTCCCGCTTCCACTTTGTCACCAATCGCAACGAATGCTTTCGCGCTTGGATTCGGAGAGCTGTAAAACGTGCCAACAATCGGCGAGGTCAGAATGTGCAGATTTTCTTCTTGCTTGGCTGGAGCAGCGGGTTCAGTAGCTGGCGAGGCAGGAACCGCAATTTGTGGTTGAATCACTGCTGTTGGAGCTGGCGCGCTCGCCAATGCCTGCTCAACAACCGCAAAAGGTTGCTGAGCGGCGGCTGATTTCACAACCCCTTTTGAAAGCCGCAATCGAAAGTTGCCGCGCTCCAATTCGAACTCATTGAAGTTTTTATCAGAAATGAGTTCGATCAGGTTTTTGATTTCCGATAAGCTGAGATTGTCACCGGACTCACCGGCAACCTTGCTTTTGGGAGCAACCGGTTTCGCGGCTTTTACTCCACCGCTTATCGTGCGCTTAACCTTACGCTCGATTTTTTTCATAAGCTTC
>CAYLJQ010000717.1:0-3826 GCA_964383955.1 uncultured Heliomicrobium sp.
GTCTCGCTGCGCCTTTTGGAAAGTCTGCTCGTAGGTTTTGATAAATGTTGCGGCCCGCTCCATTCGCGCGGGACCAGTATGTCCGGCATAAATATGGGAAGACTCTTGCGGGTTGAGCTTAAAAAGCACCTGGCGAAATTCAGGCATCTGGCTGTTCATGTAAACTGCTTGTACCAACTGCGCAGAGATGCCGTCTTTTTCCAAACGATTCATCAAACGTCCCCAGCCTTTTTCCGGAAGAGGGGGAGCTTTCGGCGTTTTCTTCGGTGTGGCTTTTTTGAGAGTTAGCCTGGATTTCTTGAGCTTCGGCGCAGGCTTTTTGGGAGCGGCTTTTTTCTTTTTGACGACGACCTTTTGCAAGCCGGGAGCGCTGAGCGTCACCCATTCGGCTTCAAGGTCATCTGCTTCACGAACATTTATTGTCCTGTGAATTGCGGGAACGGTGAAATCATTTAAAACAGGTTGTTCTGGAACGGTGATAAACATGCTTCTCCTTTCAGTACATTCTTCATTCTAAAAGTCGCCTTCCGCTAGTCAAATCCTTCCCACGCAAACTGTTGTAACGTATGCTCAATCAACACCGTCTGAAGTTGGCAAGGAGGCGTCATTGCTGTTGACGTTTCCAACGTTCGATATTGAGTATCGCTCCGATGATTTTCTTTCCAAGGGGGATTCTATTCTGGAATCTTCACGTCACAGAACTCAAGTAACCGAATCCGTTAGGAGCCGAGCAATGAACAAAAATACCAAGCACCGCTTTTCACGCAGAGAGTTTACAACTGCGGCTGTTTCGACCGCCGCTTTTACCATTGTTCCACGGCATGTGTTGGGCGGTTCGGGGTTTACGCCGCCCAGCGACAAAATCAACCTGGCCGTGATCGGTCTGGGACGCCAGGGAATGGCCGTGATGATGAACCTGCTGCAATTACCGGAAATTCAGGTGATTGCAGTCTGTGACGTCAATCGCGGCAGTAAGGAATATGCCGAATACAGCCCCAACGCCATGCTGAACGCAGCCAGGCAATTGCTGGGCGCAGGGTTTGAGACCTGGGGAGAAGACTGGAATTCGCCCGGCACAGTTCAGCTTACAAAAAGCTTTTCAACGTCGTTGGGCATTGGCGGGCGCGAACCTGCGAAAAAACTCGTCGAAGCCTACTACGCGTCCCGCACCGGAGCGGAAGCTTACAAAGGCTGCACGGCTTATATGGATTTTCGTGAACTGCTGGAAAAGCAATCGGACTTGGACGCGGTTTACGTGGCGACCCCCGATCATTGGCATGCGCCGATTTCGATTGCCGCCATGCGCAAAGGCAAACACGTTTTGTGTCAGAAGCCGATGGCGCATTCGATAGGCGAAGCGCGCCGCATGGCTGCGGTCGCGCGCGAGATGAAAGTCGCCACGGCGCTGCCGGTGAATAACCCTTACACGCCGTCCACGCAGACGATTTCTGACTGGATCGCGGATGGCGCGATTGGCCGCGTGCGCGAAGTCCACAATTGGTCCAGCCGTCCGTACTGGCCGCAAGGCGTTGACCGACCAAAAGAAGCTCAAACGCCGCCCGAAAATCTGAACTGGGATATGTGGGTCGGCCCAGCGCCGATGCGTCCTTACAACAAAGCCTATCTGCCGTTTGTCTGGCGCGGCTGGTACGATTTCGGCTGCGGTTCATTCGGCGATATGGGCTGTTACAGTTTCGCCGGGGTTTTCAAAATCCTGGGCTTGACGCCGCCAACGACAGTCGAAGCCTGTTCGGGCGAATCTTACGAAGAGACCTTTCCACAAGCTTCCATTGTCCATCTTGACTATCCGGCGCGCGAAGGACGTTCGGAAATCCGTATGTCGTGGTACGACGGCGGATTGCATCCATCGCGTCCGGCGGGAATCAGTGACCAGGACAGCCGTATGTTCCGCCATCGCGGGGAAGGCGTGATGTACGTGGGCGACAAAGGCCTGATTCTGGCCGGGTTCAATGGCCAAAACCCGCGCGTTTATCCTGCGTCGCCAAAATATGTGGAACAGCCAAGACAAGACGCCCAAAACGCTCAGGCCGCGCAGCGTCGCGACAGCGCGATTGATGCCTGGATTACCGCCTGCAAAAAAGGCCAGCCGTCGCAAACCAACTTTGAAATTCAAGCGCCTGTCACTGAAGCCTTCCTGCTTGGTTGTATGGCGCAGCGTCTGCCCGGCGAGAAGCTGGTGTGGGATTCGGCGCAGATGAAGGTGACCAACAACGAAAAGGCGAATGCCCTTGTAGATCCAGCCTACCGAACTGGATACGCCACATAAAAAGGAGAACAAGAATGACTGCAATTTCGAGACGAGAGTTTTTCAAGAAGGCAGCAACAGACGCGGCAGTAGTCGGTTTTCTCGCCGCAGGTGTCGCAGAAACTCAAGCCAAGCCGCTTGGCCTGCCCATTGGCAGCCAGACTTATCCTCACCGTGCGATGCTGAAACAAGATTTTCCTGGTTTGATGAAGCAGTTTGCGGACTTGGGGATTCAACGGGTGGAACTATGCTCGCCGCTTGGTTACACAGACTTTGCCGGATTGGCCAACGGGAAAGAAGTCAAAAAAATCCTGGCCGACCACGGGTTAAAATGTGAAAGCTGTCATTTCAGCATGAAAGAGCTTCGGCAAACGCAGGAAGCGAGCATTGCCTGGGCCAAAGACGTTGGCATCACGCACATGCACACGGCGACTTTGGGAGCAGGCAATAACCCGACCTTGGACGACATCAAGAAAGCAGCCGACGAATACAACAAGATCGCCGCTGTCGCCGCCAAAGCGGGCATCCAGCAAGGCCTGCACAACGAAGGCTTCGAGGTTTCATCGGTTGACGGCAAGCGGACTTACGACATCTTGATGCAGTTGCTTGATCCGAAGCTGGTCAAATTCCAGTTCCAGATGTCCACGATCCGAAACGGCTTCGATGCCGCCGAATACTTCACGAAGTATCCCGGACGTTTCATCTCCATGCACCTTCAGGATTGGAACCCGGAAACCAAGACTTTAGTGGCCGTGGGCAAAGGCAGCATTGACTGGAAAAAAGTCTTCACCGCAGCCAAGACCGGCGGCGTCAAAAACTACTTCGTCGAACAGAACATGGAGTTGACGAAAGAAGGTATTGCCTATCTGAAGACCCTGAAGGTGTGAGTCTGTGGTACGCAGGTTTGATCCCCAGGCGGCTAAGGGAAAGACCAAATAGTCATTTTTGCTCCGTTAGGAGCAACATGTTTATAGCCACAAGCGCATTTCTGACCGTAGCTCCGTAGGAGCGGAATGTGTCGTAGATGCCGCTCCTACGGAGCTAAAAAAACGATTTGCCAATCAACCGCTATAAACATTTCGCGCCGCTGGCGCTGGTATTCAACCACTGACGTGTGATTGGAGAAGCAGATGATGAAATGCGACTTCTGCAAAAGCGAAACCACCACCGAACGCAACCAGCGTTACCATTACACCGAATGCGGGCTGGATAACGTCTACCTGGAAAACATTGACGTGCGCGTCTGCCAGGGGTGCGGCGAAAGTTCGCCGATCATCCCGCGCATCACCGAACTGCACGCCACCATCGGCCAAGCCATCGCATTGCAAATTGTGCCGCTGGCTGGAAAGGAATCTCGATTTTCTGCGACGGCATTTAGGTTTGAAAGCAAATGGGACCTGCTCAGCCCCAACGGGGCGAACTGTGAAAGACCGGTGCATCGCACCGGGTGACAAGCGAAATTTCAGGCAAGCCCCAACGGGGCGAAATAACCAGATATGTTATTGCGCCCTTTCAGGGCAATGGCATTGAATTAAGCCAATAGTTTTTTGACATACTTAT
>CAYLJQ010000718.1:0-3807 GCA_964383955.1 uncultured Heliomicrobium sp.
TAGAAAGATGGCGTTTCCACGCGGGAATTATCGAAAGCAGAAATTGAAAGAATGCCTTTGCCGGAGGAAAAATGCCTTTCCGGAAAATCCCCAATCACCCTTTCCAGCAAACGCAGAGCGCCAAACCAAAACAGGTTTAGCTTTACCTTGACCACCACTTCCCAGTTGGACGCTGTGCCGCAGGCCAAAGCCGCCGTGCAGCGCGCGTTAACAAAATGGGCTGAAATGTTCGACAACGACGTAGCCTCGTCTGTGAACGTGGATTTTGGCCCGACATTGTTTGGCAATCAATTTCCCTCTCCAGATAGCGTCGCCGTCACCTCAGCAACTTTCTTTACTGGCGAATATGAGGGGCTGAGCGATTCGCTAAGCGTTAGGACGTTCAGCTTGCAGCAACGCGCGCTTTACGAATCGTTTCCGCAGGGAGGATTCAGAACCGAAGTCAGTCTGGCTTCGCGCGTACGAATGCCTGTTCCACTGGCCAGGGTCAGCGGCTCCTTAAATTTCGCAGGGTTTACCAATCCATTCACCGTTGGCTTCAATTCCAATAAGAAATACGACTTCGACCCAAGCGACGGGATTGATGCCGACAAGTTGGACTTCGAAGCGTTGATGTTGCGCGAAGTCGGAAGAGTTCTGGGATTTGTCAGCACGGCTGGCAGCGGAGAAGCCAAATTTGAAAAACAACCCGAATCCGGCTCGCACGACCAGGAAACCTTATGGGACCTTTTCCGCTTTCGTGATCGCATCAGCCTGCCGGAATTCAGCACAGCCCAAAGAACGCAATTGTCCGGTGGCAAGCACATCTTTTTTGCCGGCGGACAGGAACTGCCGCTTTCCACTGGAAGACCAGACGGGAGCAAGGGCGATGGCCGACCGGCTGGACATTGGAAAGATGATGAATTGACAGGGCAATACATCGGGATCATGGATCCGACTTACGCGCTTGGTGAACGCGGAGGTATTACAGCGAACGATTTGTCCGCGTTGGATTCCATGGGCTTTACGATTTTCCCTGGCACTTCCGTGATCGAAGTGCTTTCAAATGACGACAATTCCGGCGAAGAAACCTTATCGCTAAACGGTGCGATGGCTGTAACGCGGTTGGTTCCTGAGCGTTACCCTTATGAAGTGCAATCCGTCCGGGTTCAATTGCCGAAATCCGGGAACATTCCTTCTCCGGCTGGGCAGCAGATTCGCGTAGTCATTTTTGCCGATCCAGCCAGATCCGGGCGGCCTCCGGTGAATTCGACGCTGCTACTCGACCGCACGATTCCCATTGCTGCTGTGCCGGAAACCCGCATGCTGGAATTGATGCTGCCGAACGGCCCCAAAATAAATTCGGGGGATTTATATGTCGGCTTGCAGGTTCCCACCGGGTTGATGCTGGTGGGTGACAGCAATGTCGAACGCCCACATTCCTTTTTCACGGCGGATAATGGCGCAAGCTTTCAACCCTTGAAGGCGTCAAACCAACAGTCTGTCAATTTGATGGCCCGCGCAGTGGTTACAGCCAGGTACGGAGATTCGGCGGTTCCTGAAATTATTTCGTTCAACCCAGGCTCCATCACTGCTGGCAGCCAGGTCGTGTCGCTGTATGTGTATGGGAAAAATTTTTATGGGATTAACGGCGATGGGTTTCGGGAAAATTCCGTCGTGCGTTGGAACGGCCAGGACCGAGCCACCGAATTCCTAAGTGGTTCGCTGTTGCGTGCGACCATTCCGGAATCCGATGTCGCCAGCGCTGGCACGGCACGAATCAGCGTTTTAACAAAGACTGAATTAAACGAAATCATTGAATCGGCTCCGGTTGAAATCGCCATAGGCTCCAATCGTCCAGTGCCTGTCTTGGCCAGTTTGTTTCCGGCAGGAGCGCAAGTTGGTGGCGATGGATTGAATCTGGCGATCTTTGGCAAAAATTTCAGCCGGGAATCCGTTGTCCGTTGGAATGGCGTCGAGCGAACTGCAATCTTTTCCAGCAGTTCGGAAATAAGCCTGGCGGTGACAAAAGCCGATTTGGCCAATGCTGCCAATGTAGAAATCGAAGTCTTCACGCCAGGTCCGGGTGGAGGCGTATCGAATAAATCAACGTTCACAGTTGCCCCTTGTCAGTTCAAGATTTCCAGCCAGGATCTTGCGTTGGCGATTACCGGTGGCCGGCGCGAAGTATTTGTCACAACGGAAAGCTTCTGTCGTTGGACGGCAACCAGCAATGTGCCCTGGGTGCTTACCGATGGCGTCAGTAACAGTGTCGGCAGTGGATTGTTTGGGATACAGGTAGACACGAATTATGCGGATGGCGGGCGTGCTGGGTTGGTGACTGTGGGCGACGCGAGATTCACCATTCGGCAAAGCGGTTTGGCCAAACCGGTTTCTGCCGCCAGTTACACACCATTGCTTGCGCCGGAATCCATCGCTTCAATCTTCACCTTGGGGCTTGGCAATTCAATCAACATTGCTTCTTCGACTCCGTTGCCGACCACGCTGAATGCCGTGCAGGTAAAAGTACGCGCTGCAAACGGCAATGAGCGTCTGGCTCCGATTTTCTTCACTTCGCCGGAGCAGGTGAATTTCCAGGTTCCAGCGGGCACAAGTTCCGGCACCGCGACCATCTTCATCAATAACGTCTTCAACTATGGCCAGGTGCAAATCGCGCCGGTCGCGCCGGGCTTTTTCACTGCAAATTCCAGCGGCAGCGGATTGGCCGCGGCTGTTATCCTTCGCGTAAAAGCCAATGGCACGCAGAGCTATGAGCCAGTCGCTGAATTTGATCCGGCGCAAAATCGCGTCGTTGCTCGCCCGATAGACCTGGGGGCTGAAGGCGACAAGGTTTATCTGTTGATGTTCGGCACGGGAATTCGCAAGCGTAGCGATCTGACGGGTGTTAAGGTCAAGATTGGCGACGTTGACGGCGAAGTTTCCTTCGCAGGCGCGCAAACGGATTTCATCGGTCTGGATCAGGTCAATGTGCAGTTGCCGACCACCTTGCGGGGGCGCGGCGAAGTAACGATCAATTGTACGGTGGATGGGGGGACGGCAAATGCAGTGACGGTTACGATTAAATAGCCGCCTAAAAGCGTTAAGGGTTTCTTTGTGCCAGCAAGGAAGAAAGGGTTGATAACATCAAAAGCGCATCATCTCGTGTGCATTCAGCTCCCAGATTATGAACCCAATGATGAGTGCATTGATGCAAATGCCAGCGTAAGTTATCAATCCTTTGCTTTTTAGTGCGATCTTGAGAATTGCCAGGAGTGGATTTCCATCCCGGCCCCATATCCTCATTTTCTATAGCTCGCCACTTTTCTAGGGCCGTACGGACTTCAGTTACACAAGCCTTCCAAGCAGTTTCTCCACCTTGTTCAAAGGCTTTTCGAGCTAGAACAAGTGATTGCCAAACTTCTTCCCACATAGTCGGTGGTGTGCCCGGTATCGGAATTTCAACTACTACATTTTCCATTACACCTAGATTTTGAAGACGACTTACCCATAAATCTCGAGAATACGAAACCGCAACTTGCCCCCAAAATGATTTCGGCTGTGAGCGGAGTAGGACTATTGCAGACTCTTTTTCAAACAGGTAACAAAGTTCGCCCGATAATTGAATCTGAAATTGAGGAGGGCGACCTTCCCGAATCTTCTCAATTGACGAGAGTTGGGCATAAGTTCCGCGCCATGACATGATTGCCTGCTTCGAAAATTCGCTGTTATCGCCATAAGAACTTTCATGGATTTCCTCGTTGCGAATTTGGCCAACCTCAATTGTTTTGCCAGGCAAGTCAGACATATACACTACACCCCGCAAGTTGC
>CAYLJQ010000719.1:0-3803 GCA_964383955.1 uncultured Heliomicrobium sp.
CGTGGCAACCAACCGGCTAAAATGTGGGTAAAGGCAAGGTTCGTAACCTGTCCCATCAGGATTAGCGGCCTAAAAACAAATCGCGGCCCTTAACAAGCGCAGCGATCTTGCGGTCAGCGATGGAGCGTTTATTCATCCAGAATCCGCAATCCGGGTTGACCCATTTAATCCGCTCAGCACCGACGATCTTCGCGGCGGTTTCAATCCGGTTCGCAACTTCTTCCGGCGATTCGACGGTGTTGACCTTGATGTCAATCACGCCCAGGCCGATGCCGATGCGCGGATCAAGTTCGTCTTTGAAGTACTGCAATTCGTCGTAGCCGCGAAAAGCCATTTCCAGCAGCACATGATCGCAGTGCAGCCGATTGATAAAGCCGATCAGTTTTTGCCAGGTTCCGCGCTGAATGGATTGGCCGCCATAATTGCCGAAGCACATATGGACGCCTTTTTCCCTGGCGCGCGTGGCGGCGTCGAGCACGACGTTGATTGCTGCTGCAGCCCACTCGGCTTCGTCGGCGTGGCCTGTGATATTGGCTTCATCCACTTGAATGACTTCACTGTCAATTTCGCCAATTTGCTGGGCCAGCGCGTGACCGATAGCCAGCGCCAGATCGGGCAAGTTGCCGTAATGATGATCCATCAGGGTTTTGCAAAGCATGTGCGGGCCGGTCAGGGTGAATTTCATCGGATGCGTGGTGCAAGCGCGCGCGCGGCGATAATCTTCGCCCAGGCTCAACGTGCCTTCGCCGATGACACCTTCGACGACGCCAGCGGGAGCAGCGCGAAATCCCATGCCTTCCAGCTTGCGAAACTCTTCCACGTCGCCGCGCGTCACGCGTGACCGAATCCCGTCCATCGGACGTATGAAGTATTCGATCATTCCGTTGGTGTCAGGATGATTGACATCCCAACGATAAAGCTCGCCATCGGCGATAACATCAATGCCTGCCAATTCCTGAATCTTGAAAACCACCTTGGTTGCGTCAATTAAAGCCTGCTGGCTGGGCAGCGCAATCAGCCATTCAGGCACCGGGTAAGAACCGACAACAGTAGTGCGTATTGCAGGTGCGGTCACGAATTTCTCCTTTTTCCCACCAAGCCACACGAAGGAACACGAAGATGGACGCGAAGTCAGCTCTGTTCTTCGTGCTGTTTCGTGTGACTTTGTGGACGAATGTATGTTTTGAAAGTGGCGCGAGTATAGCAACGAGTCCGAGTCATGCAAGCCGCTGGGCAGTCGGGCGAATTTCCCGTAAGATGCGCGCCACATTTCGTACATATCTTCATTCAAAAGGAAACCGAATGGCTGAATCTTTATCGCCTCTTGGCCTGCTGATGGCGGGATCAACTTCGATCAGCAACGTCGTCAAAGACATCTCTGCAAAAAAGGTCGTTGACCACCACGAACTGTTTGCCTCAACGTTTTGGATTCGGCTGTTTGCCGGGTTGACGTTTTTGCTGGCGTTGGGCTGGCGCGTGATGAGCGGAAACGCTCCGCACTTTCGCAATGACGGCGGCGAGTATTTTGGAATTGACGGATTGCTGCTGGGGCCCTGGGCAACCTACCTGACTTACTTGACGATTGAAGTCTTGCTGGTTGCCGGTTCGACGCTGCTGTATTTCCGAGCCATGCAGGTGACGCCGATTTCCCTGTGCATGCCGTACATCTCGTTCACACCAGTGTTTTTGATCGCCACCGGTTGGTATGTGAACGGCGAAGGCATTTCCGTCGAAAAAGGCGTTGGCGTGGTGTTGATTTTTGTCGGCTCCATCGCCATGCACCGATTGCTGTTTTCAAACGGCTGGCTGGAACCGATCAAAGCCATCTGGCGCGAACGCGGCTGTTTTTACATGCTGCTGGTCGCGCTGGTAAACGCCATCACGAATCCGATTGATGCCCGGCTGGTTCGCATGACCGACGCTTTTATCCAGGCAGCGGCGTTTGGTTTGGGGATGGTCGTCTTTTTCACCGTGTTGCTGCTTGCCAGCAAAGCCGACGCCGGAAAAGTCATTCGTTCGGTTCCGTTTTGGGTCGTGCTGGCCGGAGTGCTGGAAGCCGTCGCGCTGATTTTCCAGTTGTCTTCGCACAATTACATCGCGGTCGTGTACACCATCAGCATCAAACGCGCCGGAATCATCCTGGTGATTTTCCTGGGTTGGCTGATATTCAAGGAAAAGAACATCGGCGATAAATTGATTGCAGCTTCGGTCATGTTGGTTGGCGTGCTGATTATCTACTTGCCGATTTCGTTGCTGCAGGCATTGATGATTGCGGCGGTTGCGATTGGGGCGATGTTGTTGGCGTTTCATTTTACAAAGCCGAAAGCTGAACTCGCGGCTTGAGTTCAATGATGAATTATTTTGGAAGAGTTCCCTTCACCGCAGAGACGCAGAGAGCGCAAAGGTTTCGCAGAGTTTTTTTCTCTGCGTTGCCTCTGCGGACTTTGCGCCTCTGCGGTGAAATTGGTTTGGCTGGATGCCTGGTTCTGATTCAATCAATTTGCCTGCTCACCCTTCCCTGCTTTGCTCAAGAACAAGCTCCGCCGCCAACCCAGGAACCGCCAACTCAACCAGAACCCAAACCTTCAAACTGGCAATGGTCGTTTTCGGTTCGTAACCGAACGGGCTTTCGCACAGATGAGCCGCGCGTTTTTCAAATGTCGCGCACCTTTCTGGATGCCAAAGGCATTTACAAGATCAGCGACGACTGGCGGCTGACGCTGGAGGGCCGCGCGCATTACGATCCGGTGGAGCGGCTGGGTTATCCCAAATCCGTTTGGATTGATCCGCGTCAGGTGTTACTGGACGGCAAAGTCAAAACGGTGGATTTGAAACTCGGCTTGCAGCAGGTCGTCTGGGGACAAGCCGATGGATTGCGCGTGCTGGATGTGATCAATCCGCTGGATTACCGCGAGTTCATCCTGGAAGATTTCCTGGATTCCCGGCGTCCTCTGTGGATGGCGCGCGCCGACGTGTCACTGGGAAAAACGGAAAATGGTTCGTTGCAATTCATCTGGGTTCCTTATTTCGCGCCAGCGCGATTGCCGGGAGCCGAAAACGAATTCGGACTGGGCAGCAGCTTCGGGCTTGGGTTAATCGGCGCGGCGCAAAGCGGCAGCGGATTGCCGCCATTCACAATCAGAGCCGACCCCACAACTAGACCAGCGTACAAGTTGAAATCTTCGCAAGGCGGCGCGCGCTACAGCCGTAGCGTGGGTAGTTGGGATTTGACGGCAAATTACTTTTACGGATGGGAAGACACGCCGACCAGTTACGTGCGCGGGTTTGAGTTCAAACCAAACGAGCCATTGCCAACGGTGGTTTTCAAACCAAGCTTTGACCGCAAGGAAGTTTTTGGCGGGACTGCCGCAACAAATTTCGGTTCCCTTGTCTTGCGCATGGAAGCTGGCTGGAATCGCAACAAACCACAAGCGGTCACAGATGCTCCCATCAAGACCGGCTTTGAAAAGTTCGGCTTGCTTTCCAGCGTCGTCGGGCTGGATTGGTCGGCAAAAACCTGGCTGTGGATCAGCGGACAATACTTTTTCCAGTCGGTGAACGCGCCGCAAAGCCGCTTGCTGTTTCCGCGCAACAATCATCTGGCCTCGATTTACTTCCGGACGAACTTTCTGCGCGACACGCTCAGGCCGGAGTTTTTCGTTTTGACAGGACTGAACCAACGGCAATTCATGGTTCGTCCGAAGCTGACAAAAACCATCGGCGATCATTGGAGTCTTGGCGTTGGCGCAGATTTTCTTGGCGGCAAACAGACAAATATTTTCGGCTACTTCGATTCACGCGAC
>CAYLJQ010000720.1:0-3792 GCA_964383955.1 uncultured Heliomicrobium sp.
TATCCAACTTTATTGACGGTATACGCTTTTCCAATTCAGCGGCGCGCGGTGGCATCAATACCTTCTTCAATGCGAACGATGCCAGCAACCTGCGCGCGCTTGAAGTTATCCGTGGTCCAAACAGTGCGCAGTTTGGCAGTGATTCCATCGGCGGCAGCGTCAACCTGATCTCTCGCCCGGCGCTGTACAGTGATGGCGGATTGGACGTTCACGGACGCATTTCGACGCATTACAACAGCGCGGATCATGGATTCGGAGGCAGTTCGCTGGTCACTTTTGGCGGAAAAGACTTGTCTGTTCTGATGAATCTGAGCGGCCACCGCAGCAGCACACTGCGTCCTGGCGGAGGCTATGACACGCACGCGGCGGTCAATCGTTTTCTGGGATTACGCTCGGACGTGCTGGATGGCGAACGATCAACTGACACGGCTTTCACGCAATACGGCGGTTTGTTCAAGATGAACCATCGCCTGACCCAGAAAGATCAGCTTTCCTTTCATTATCAGCGCGCGCAGATTGATGGAGGCAAACGCTTTGACCAGACACTGGGCGGCGACGGCAACCTGATTGCCGACCTGCGCAACTTCATGCTGGATTTCTTTTATGGCCGATATGAACGTTTCGGCGCTGGCCTCTTCAACACGCTATCGGTTTCGTACTCGTACAATGCCCAGCGCGAAGAGCGCGTGAATCAGGGCGGCAACGGAAATCCGACTGGCGCGATTACTTTTCAGCCCGAACGGACTGTCGTCCATGGAATACAGTTGCAACTGAACAAACAATGGGGCGAACGCAACAATCTGGTTATCGGCGGAGATTTTTACTACGACCGAGTTCGCACCGATTCTTATTCCCTGAACCCCGTGAATGGCGTGGCCACCGTCGCGCGAGGACGCGTGCCAGACAAAGCGCGTTATTACAACGGCGGCGTTTATGTTCAGGATGTTTGGACGGTTATTCCGAAGAGGCTGCGACTGGTTGGAGCGCTGCGGTATGGCGGCGTGGATTACAAATCCCGCGCGGCGTACTCCCCTTTAGTCCGCGGTGTGCCGCTGTGGCCGGACGATGAACTTTCAGTTGATGCGCTGACGCCGCGTTTCGGGGCTGTGGTGACGTTGGTCGAAGGCTTGAACATTTCGGCGCAGGTCAGTCGCGGCTTCCGCGCGCCGCATATTACAGATTTGGCAACAGTTGGTTTGACCGGCAACGGATTCGAAGCCAACGCCACTGACCTGGCTGGGCGTGGCGCAACAATCGGTTCCACTGCAGGAGCCGGAGCCGTTTCAACCGGCATACCCGTTGAACAATTGCGTCCAGAAACCAGTTGGAGCTATGAAGGCGGCATTCACTTGCACCGCAGCCGCGTTGACATTGATGTGAACGGTTTCGTTAACGACATCTACGATAACATCGTGCTGCAATCGTTGATTCTGCCGCAGGGGGCAGTCGGCACACTGCTTGGCGATCAACGCATCAGTTCGCAAAATGCCGCCGGCGTTGTTTTTGTTCCTGCTTCGACCAATCCGGTGCTGGTTCGTTCCAGCTTTGGCGATTCGCGGATTTATGGCATTGAGCAAAAGTTCGACCTTCGTATTTCGGACAGTTGGACCCTGGGCCAAAACTTCACGTACCTGCATTCCGAAGACAAGCGCACCAAACTGCCGCCGACCATCGAAGGTGGCACGCCTGCTCCACAAGGGTACTTTCGTGTCCGCTATGAGCCAGTAGGCAAGCGCTTCTGGGTCGAGCCGTATCTGTATGGCGCGCGCAAACAGGATCGTTTGTCCACGTTGGATTTGGATGACCGGCGCACCGGCGCGTCTCGTTCGCGTGGAGCGATTGGGAACTTTTTCAATCGCGGTGCATTTGCGCGTGGCTTGATTGCGGCGGGCACAGATAACCGTTTCGGCACCGCCGACGACATCCTGAAACCAACTGGCGAAACACTGGCGCAGGTTCAAAACCGCGTTTTGGGGTCGGCAGCCAGCGCTCCGCTGTACACCTACATCCCGGGATTTTTAACGGGAGGAATTCGCGGAGGATTCCGCGTTGGAGAAGCGCACGAAGTCATTTTGGACTTCTCGAACCTGAACGATAAAAACTATCGCGGGATCAGTTGGGGAACCGACGCGCCGGGCCGAAGCTTTGGCTTCCGTTACAACTACCGGTTCTAACCAGACGGCAAAACGCAACCACGGATAAACACAGATCAGCACAGATAGGCACAGATTAATTCATTGGGTTTATGTGTGTTCATCTGTGGCATCCGTGTTTATCCGTGGTTTCTAGCTCACTAGTGGTTCGATCACGTTGCCGCCAAAATCCGTCAGCCGCTCAAAGCGTCCATTGCTGAGATAAGTCAGCTTCATTTGATCCAGGCCTAACAAGTGCAAAATCGAGGCGTGGATGTCGCGCGGATGGTAACGCTCGCCCACGGTTTTGAAGCCGATCTCGTCCGTTTGGCCAATGACTTGCCCGCCTTTGACGCCGCCTCCGGCCATCCACATCGAAAAGGCTGTCGGGTTGTGATCGCGGCCTTTGCCATTTTCCGAAACAGGAGTTCGGCCAAATTCCGTTCCCCAGACAACCAATGTCGAATCCAGCAAGCCGCGTCCTTTCAAATCTTTCAGCAACGCGGCAACCGGCTGATCCGTCCAGCGGCACATCTGTTCGTGATTGGTTTTGATGTTGTCATGCGCATCCCACTGAACGCTGACCGGCCCGCCGCCGGAATAAAGCTGCACAAAGCGCACGCCGCGTTCGACCAACCGGCGCGCCAGCAAACACCGCGTCCCAAATTCCGCAGTTTGCGGATCGTCCAAGCCGTACAGCGTCTTCGTTTCCTTGCTCTCTTTTGCCAGGTCAACTGCCTCGGGCGCGTGTTGCTGCATGCGATACGCCAGTTCATAAGACGAAATGCGCGCCGCAAGTTCGGTGTCTTTCTCGCTCAGCGACATTTCGTTCATTCGCCGCATGTAACTGAGCATGTTGCGCTGCTGCTGTCGGCTAATTTCCGCTTTTGGTTGTAAGTGCAAAATTGGCGTTGAACCATTCCGCAGGACGGTTCCCTGATGAATCGCGGGCAAATATCCAGCGTCCCACATCGGCGCGCCGCCTTCGGGCAATCCTTCCGGCTGCGTCATCACGCAATACGCCGGAAGATTTTCGCTCTCGCTGCCAAGGCCATACGTCACCCAACTTCCCAAACTTGGATGCCCTGCCAGCACGCGGCCATTGATCATCTGGTACATCGCCGGCGCATGGACAAAACTTTCCGTGTAACACGACCGGATGACCGCAATGTCGTCAATACACGTTGCTGTGTGCGGCAACAAATCGGAGACTTCGATTCCTGACTGGCCATACTTTTTGAACTTCCAGGCGCTGCCCATCAACGGAGTTCCGGTTTTGACGAACTGGCTTTTGACTTCGCCAAAGCTGGCAGGCATTTGCTGGCCGTGCATTTTGTCCAGCACGGGTTTTGGGTCAAAGGTTTCCATCTGGCTGGGGCCGCCAACCATAAACAGAAAAATGACGGCCTTGGCTTTCGGTGCAAAGTGCGGCGGTTTCGGAGCCAGCGGATTGACCAGTTTTTTGCCCGGCTGAGCCTTGTCTTTGGCTAAAGCTTCTCGCTCCATCAAGTAAGACAGCGCCAGCGCGCCAAATCCATTGCCAGCTTGAAAGAGAAAATCCCGGCGAGAGTTTGATTGCGCGATGTCAGTTTGAAGGTTGGTCATAGCGTTTTGTGCGTTTCAAGCAACAGCCAATTCAGTGTATTTCCGCAATTCAGGT
>CAYLJQ010000721.1:0-3791 GCA_964383955.1 uncultured Heliomicrobium sp.
ACCTGAGTTTGCCGCTCAAGGCGTTTGAACAAAACGATGCGCGCAGTTCGCTTTTCAAGATTCGAACAGAGGAGCTAGATAGGCTTTTCGTTAGTGGCAATAATGCTGCCGCAATCTCCTTGCCTGTGTCGCCTTCGAATTCTCAGAAACCGGATGACGTAAAAAGCAAGTCCAGTCAGGTAGCGGTGCGCGTTCTGCAACGCGATGTGCAGATCGCCAAATCGGTTGAAAGTTTGCCGCCTGTCAATCGCTCTCAGAAAATTGAGATTCATCGCCCATTCATAAAATCCCTTGATAGCGAAGGGGATTGGCTATTGTTGGTCAAGCATCGAGCCGGGTCGCTGGATGCCGCTGTGGCCAATGTTCGCCGCCGTAACCTCTCCATCAGCTTTGGTGTCCTGTTGCTGCTGGGCGTCAGTGTAGGCTTCATTGTTCTTTCCAGTCGCCGAGCCGAACGATTGGCAAAACAGCAAATGGAATTTGTCGCCGGAGTTTCGCACGAGCTTCGCACGCCGCTGGCGGTAATTTGTTCTGCGGCGGAAAATCTAGCCGACGGAGTCATTGATAACCGCGACCAGATCAAACGTTACGGCGGATTGATCCGCGACGAAGGCCGCCGTCTGACCGGAATGGTTGAACAGGTATTGGAATTTGCCGGTGCGCAATCGGGAAGGAAAGCGTACGAACTTCGTCCGACTGATCTCAACAGTGTCATCGAAGACGCTGTTGCCGCCTGTCACATGCAGCTTGTTGAAGGCGGCTTTGAGCTTGAAAAAAATATCGCTTCTGATTTGCCGATGGTCAGTGCCGACGCCGCAGCCTTGAGCCGCGCGATTCAAAACCTGCTAAGCAATGCGATGAAATACAGTGGCGAAAGCCGCTGGATTGGTTTTAGCGTCAACGCTAATAAAGGCAACGACGGCGAAGAGGTTCAAATCAAAATTTCTGACCGTGGGCTTGGCATCCAGCCATCAGAACTGCCTCACATCTTCGAACCGTTCTACAGGGGCAAGGAAGTCGTTGCCAGCCAGATTCATGGAAATGGTTTAGGTTTGAGCTTGGTCAAGCATATTTCTGACGCTCATCGGGGGCGAGTCACAGTCCAAAGCAATGCTGGCCAAGGCAGCCAGTTCGCTCTGATTCTGCCCCTAGCGACCACTCAGGAAGTTCCGGAAAAAGTCACCCAGGAAATTTATGAGCAAGCGAATCCTGCTCGTTGAAGATGAACCCGGCTTGGTGCTGACGCTCACTGACCGATTGACCAGCGAAGGCTATCAGGTCGAATCCGTGCGCGACGGCGAAAGTGGATTGGAGCGCGCATCGAATGAAGCATTCGATGCGATTCTTTTAGACGTCATGTTGCCGCGAAAAAATGGCTTCGATGTTTGCCGGGACTTGCGGCAGCGCAATGTGACGACGCCGATTCTGATGCTAACGGCTCGTGGGCAAATTGTGGACAAAGTCGTGGGCTTGAAGCTTGGCGCGGATGATTACCTGACCAAGCCTTTCGAAATGATGGAGTTGCTGGCCCGTGTTGAAGCACTGTTGCGTCGAGCGGCAACGCCAGTGCCAGTGGTTTTGGCTTCTACCGAAGCTTATCAGTTCGATTCGATCAAAATTGATTTTCGCCGCGCAGAGGTTGAGCGCGACGGAGAAAAGATTGAACTTTCAGCCAAAGAATTCCAATTGCTTCGCTACTTTATCGAACATCGCGAAGCGACACTTTCCCGCGATGAATTGCTGAACGAAGTTTGGGGCTACGACGCCATGCCGACGACGCGAACGGTGGACGTTCACGTCGCCTGGCTGCGTCAGAAGTTGGAACCCAATCCTCGCCATCCGATTTACATCCTGACGGTTCACGGAATGGGCTACAAGTTTGTTGGCTAAACGCTGAATTCGCGATTACCGAATCTCCAGCTTGTCCAGATTTGGCCCGCCTTTATTGGTGGAAGCAGTGATGCGCAATGCCTTGTTGCCTGTCGCAGTGCCGAAATTGACAGCCAGCGAAGCCTTCTTCCAGGTAGTCCAGGAGCCAGTCGGCGGGAACGTCAGAGTTCCGACGGCAACTCCATTCAGTGAGACGATGCAGGTCCGATTTACAGTGCTGCCATTCGCATAGCGGAAGTCAATCGTACGATTGCCGGTGAGATTGAGTGCGAATCCCACGAAAGAATTCACCACGTTATCTGCAAAATCCACAAAGCCGGTGCCGGTGAAACCAGTGTGATTGGTTCTGATCCACGCTCCGCCTCCCAATGTGCCGGTTTCAGCTTGCACAGTGGTCACAGATGGAGTTGGTGTCGGAGTTGGAGTTGGTTTCGGAGTAGGCGTAGGCGTTGGTGTAGGAGTTGGCGTTAATGTGACAGGTGATACTGCAACATCAATGGAGCCCGCCAATTCGTTCATCAAAATAGATTTGATGCTGATGTTTTGCGTCGCCCCTAGCGCCAGCGATGGATTGATTTGCGCCAGATCAAGGGTGAACAGCATTCGTCCATTGACACCAACAACGCTGTTTGCCCCATTGGCGTCGGTGTAAATATCCAGATCGGCGGTTGGAGAAAAATTGATCGCTGCGCCGCTGGCATCCACCATGCGGCCAATGGTTTTCAGTTGTCCGCCGCCGGTGTTCGAGCTGCCGGTGGCATTGACTGTTGCGATTGTGACGAGTGTGTCCAGGTCGTAATCAATTCCGTAAAAAAGAGTGTTCGGTGCAGTCGGAAGGTTGTTCGAATACGTTCCTCCGGAAATATTGGGATCAACTCCCGCATTTACATCTCCCGTTGCGTACGCCATCGCAGTTTGAACCGCCATGGCGTTCAGGTTGCCGCCTGAGCTGACAACTGCAAAGTTCTGGTCATTGCTGCCGATCAAGCGAATCGCGTTCAGCACAGGGTTGAAATCCATCAAGGATTGGCTGCCTCCGGCAAAGCGCGTGGACAAGGTGCTGACCAATGTCGCCGCACCCAAATTGGGACTGGTCAAATTGATGGTGTAGAGATTTCCGGTGTCTGTCAGGCCATAGAGTTGCGTACCGCTGGCTTCAGCCGGACGAAAGTCAATCCCGATCAAATTGCCGCTAACCTGCGTGACGCGAACCAGGCGCGTGAAACTCAGTGATCCTGGCGTGAGGACGAAAATCGTGTTGTCAGCGTTCAGGACGTAAATATTGGTTTTGGGCAGAATGACGCCAGTGCTTTGAGCTATGTTGGCGGTGGATGAGTTCAGTGCATTTGATAAAGTGGTCGCGCTTTCAGCATTGACTGAATAGCCACTCGAATGCCCCAGGATCAAGAACGCGGAAAGAGCCAAAGTCGCAATTGTCAGTGCAGCAAATGTTTTATTCATATTCAAACTTCTCATAAATTTTTATCTTCTCCGAGGTAAAGAGATGCCCATTCGCCGGGGATGAATGAGGTGAAATTGGACCTGCGGACGGAGGAATCCCGCCAGTCGTGTAGTTTCAAAAAATGAAGGTCAAGCGGGATGCGTTAGAGACAAAAGGGGAAGTGGCTCTTTGGTGAGAGAAGAGCGATCAAACCGTGAATCAATACTGATCTAAATTGTAATGTGGGCAAGTCAATTCGAGTGGGCACTGAATCTTTCTCTTGGGTAGTTACGGCTTCGGCTGAAATTTGGATTGGGAGTGGTTCATTAAAAACTGAGGTTTCTTTCGGGAAGTATCGCTATTTGCAGGTACGTGCGGTTTCTTGATTTGGTCGGACAGGTTCTAAACCTTGCCTTTACCCACATTTTTTGGACGTTAAACTCTGAAAATGATTCAAGAG
>CAYLJQ010000722.1:0-3785 GCA_964383955.1 uncultured Heliomicrobium sp.
AGGTGGATAAGTATTCCTGGGTAGATGTTGGGTCCAGCTTTCTGCCATCCGACATGTTGGCAGCTTTCCTTCTCGCCCAATTGGAAGAGCGTGAGCGCCTCCAAAACCGAAGGAAACAAATTTGGCAGACTTACTTTGAACAGCTTGCTGACTGGGCTGAAATTAACAAAGTCGGCCTGCCGACAATTCCGTCCACCTGTGAACAGAGCTATCACATGTTCTACCTTCTTCTGCCATCGCTGGCCGTGCGACAAGAATTGATTGCGCACCTTCGCCGTGCTGGCATTCTCAGCGTTTTTCATTACCTGCCGCTTCATTTATCCATCATGGGCCGCAAGTTTGGAGGCGCGGAAAGCGATTGCTCTGTTACTGAAGACATCAGCGACAGGCTTCTTCGACTGCCTTTTTACTTCAGCCTGACAGAAGAAGAGCAGCAAACCGTCATTCACGAAGTTTGCCGCTTCAGTAAATTTTGAGCCCAAACAAGTCGCAAGAATTGCCAAGCGCCAACCATCCTCCATTGCTATGATTTCGTTATGTTCGAGCCGGAATACAGAGAACGAATCAATCGAATTATCAAAGCGATTATCAGAAACCCCGGCGACGAATGGAGCACGCAATCACTGGCAGACCTGGCCGGGATTTCCGCTTTTCATTTCCACCGCATCTTTCGCGCGCTGACGGGCGAAACCATGTTTGCATTTTTGCAGCGGCGAAGGCTTCTGCGCGCGATGGAATTGATGCGCGAAGATAGCTTTACGCTGACAGAAATTGCGCTTGAATGCGGTTTCGATTCGGGATCGTCCCTGTCGCGAGCATTTAGAAAGCAGCTTCACTGTTCGCCGACGCAATATCGCAAACAGCGGTCTTCACCTCTACTTCCGCCTGCGCGTCCGCGCCAATCGAAGAAGGACAGGATTCTGGTGGAAGTCCGCAAAGTGCCCGCGCGGACTGCCGTAGTTGCGGAGCGCAAAGGAATGATCGAACAGAATTTCAACCACGCGGCAACTGCGGCTTTTGGCGTGCTGATTGGCGAAATTCAGCGGGTTAACGGCTGGCAGTTCATGCGCGAAGCCATTGGAATGTGCCCAGACGAAGCGAGTTTAGTGCCGGATGCCGAAGCGCGTTATCAGGCCGGGTTTCTTTGTGAAGGAAAGTTGCCGGTAATGAATGACGAAGTAAGACGCGTAAAAATCCCGACTGGCAAATGGGCTGTGTCGCTTCATCAAGGTTCGTATGAAACGCTTTGGCAAAGCTGGAATCGGCTTTATCGTGACTGGTTGCCAGCCTCCGGATACGCGTTGCGTGACACTGCGCCGTTCGAAATTTATCTCAACAGCAAAAAACAGGTTCCTACGCAACAATTGCGAACAGAAATCTGGATCCCAATTTTATGAACTTAGGAATATCACAAATGGGTCAATCAATTGTTCTTGGCGGGTTCATCGCCGGAGTTCTGGATTTCATCGCCGCTTGTGTTACCAATGCATCGCGCGGTGTGACGCCGATGCGAATCGGTCAATCCATTGCCAGCGGAGTGCTGGGTCGATCCGCATTTAACGGCGGGTACAAAACTGCTGCGCTCGGTGTGTTGCTGCATTTTGTCATCGCGTTTGGCGCAGCGACTGTGTTTTGTCTTGCCAGCAACAAGCTTCAATGGCTGGTAGAGCGCCCTTTGCTGAGCGGAGCGTTATTTGGGGTTGTTGTGTTCTGGTTTATGCAGTTGATTGTGCTGCCATTGTCAGCAATTTCCTTTAAGCAAAACTTTTCGTGGCAGGTTGTGGCGACAGGAATGATCGTTCACATATTATGCGTCGGCTTGCCCATTTCCCTGGCTGTCCGTTGGCGGGCAAGATAGACGTGTAAAAAGACTTTTTAGCGCCTTCCTTTCTATGGCCATTTGGTCGCAGATCAGGAAGGCGCTTTATGTAGTGTCACCCACCGACTTTTATTTCAGCCGTAGCCGCAAAATCGTCAGCGAATGCGCCGGAAAAGTATAAGTGAAGCCATTGTTTGCTACTGAAGCGGAAAACGTGCGCGTTGTGGGACGAACTTTCTTGTCATCGCCGAAAGTGTGCGTCGTTTTCAAATCTGGATGATTCAGTTCCCAGACGCCGACTTCGTTTTGCAAATTGCCTTCCAGGTTGTCAATGCGCGTCGTCAAGTCTTTATCCTTGCTGCGATTCAGAACGTTGACGTAAATCGTTTTTTCTGTCGCGTTGTAAGTCGTCGAAACGTCCAGATACTTCAGCGCCGGGCGGTTGCCGACTTTGTAGGTAGGCGCGGAAACAAATACATCCAGCGATTGATTGTTTTTCTGTTTGGTGAATTCGACCAGCGGGAAGTAGATCGTCTGCAAAAACAGCCCCTGTTTGTTGGTCGTAATGGGCGCAATGACGTTTACCATTTGCGCTATGTTCGCCATCTTCACGACATCGGCGCGCCGGAAGAACGAATTGAAAAACATTCCCATCGCCAGCGCGTCTTCGAAGTTGTAAACCTCTTCGAGTTTCTTTTCGTTGAAAGCGCGATACCAGACATTCCATTCGTCGTATGCGATGTAAATCGGTCGAGGGTTTTGTTGCCGGTTTTGGACTTCTTTGATCTGGGCCGCCGTGACATTGATGTAGTTATCAATCGTCTGTGACCACGCCATGAACTTTTCGAAATCGTTGTCGCGGTTGTTGATGTAGCTGTGAATGGCAATGTAATCGGCCTGATTCCGCAGCGTTTCCAACACCGTGCGATTCCAGTGCATCCAGTCCGCGGTCGCTCCGTAATTGCTTGATCCGCTGGCGATCAGTTTGATGCTGGGATCGGTCGAACGCATGGCCTTGGCGGCCTCGAGTGCAAACTTGGAATACTCTTCGGCGTTTTTGTGGCCAAGCTGCCACGGGCCGTCAATCTCGTTGCCAAGCGCCCAGTACTTCACTTTGTAAGGTTGTTCGCGGCCATTTTTACGGCGTTGCTGCGCCCAATAGGTGTTTTTCGATTCGTTGCAATACTCGACCCAATGCCGCGCGTCATCAATCGTGCCCAGGCCGGCATTGATGCAAATGTAAGGCTCCGCACCGATCAGCTCGCAATACTTCAAAAACTCATCCGTGCCAAACCGGTTGCTTTCCAGATCGTCCCACGCCAGGTCCTTGCGCATCGGACGCTGATCTTTCGGCCCGATTCCGTCTTTCCAGTTATACCCAGACGCAAAGTTGCCGCCCGGCCAGCGCAAGATCGTTACGTTCAACTGTTTGACGACATCCATCACATCTTTGCGATAGCCGTCTTTGTCCGACAGCGGACTGCCTTCTTCGTACACGCCGCCGTAAATCATTCGTCCCAGATGCTCGGCAAAATTGCCAAACAAGTGCGGATGGATTTCGCCGATGGTGCGGTCCGTGTCTATCTTGATGCGGGCTTGCGGCGTTTGCGCCTGCACGGGGAAGCTGCTGAGCAGCATGCAAGCAGTGAGGCTGATCGTGAGTATGCGGTTGATTCGTGATCGCATGAAGAAAATCTCCTGTTTTGATGATGCAAATTAGTCAATGGCCAATGCCCAGACAAATCGCACGCCGTCGCTTCCGTCGGGCAATGGGCCGGGGCTATCGCAAATGATTGCTTGTGTTTTGGGATCAATTCTCAGAAAACGGTTTGTCATTAGTGACATCAACACTAACTCGCCGGTGGGAGTTTCCATCCACTGAAAACTTTGCGCCAAACCGGGTTTTGTTTCTTCCAGCGTGACGTGTCCGTCACGGTCCACGCTGACGAATGCTCGGCCTGTTTTG
>CAYLJQ010000723.1:0-3785 GCA_964383955.1 uncultured Heliomicrobium sp.
CGACCCCCGATTTCAGCCAAAAAAGATTTAACAGGTCGAAGCTTTACTGAATAGTTGGCTTGAATTACGATCCTTCCATCACAAATCAACTGTTAATCAGAAAATCAGATCAGGAAAAATAAGGAGAGATACGATATGTGCAACTCACGTCGTTTGTCCCTGTCGGCTATTGCTGTGCTTTCGCTGCTGTTCGGGGAGGTATTTACCTCTGCCCAGGTACAGCATGGAAAAGCTGATGGAACGCGTCCGGAACACGTTATTTTGATTTCGGTGGATGGGATGCCGCCAGACTATTACACCGCGCCCGAAAAATTGGGGCTGAAAGTGCCTACGCTGACAATGATGAAAAATGCAGGCGCGTATGCGGAAGGAGTAGAAGGCGTTTATCCCACCGTGACTTATCCGCAACATACGACAATGGTTACAGGCTTGCGACCAGCCGCGCACGGCATCATTCAAAACCGAATTTTCGAAGCGCCAACTGAAAAACAGACGCGGTTCTGGTACTGGTACGCCAACGCTTTGAAAGCGGAAACACTGTGGACTTTGGCGAAGAAATCCAAGTTGACCACCGCCGCCGTTGGGTGGCCGGTGACGGTTGACGCGGAGATTGATTACAACGTTCCGGAAATTTACGAACCAGGCGAAAGCCCTGCGACCTGGAAATGGACCGCGAAACATTCGACTCCGGGATTGCTGGAAAAGGCATTTGCTCCGCTTGGCGGGTACGATGCCATGCAAGGACGCAATGTTGATGAACGCCTGACTGCTGTCAGCGAATACATCATCAAAAACCATCGGCCTAACCTGATGCTGATTCATTTGATTGAGCTTGACGGCGCGCACCATCGCAATGGCCCGCGCACCAAAGCTTGCATTGAGATGGCTGAGCGCGAAGACGCTTACATCGCCCGCATTGTGGAAGCGACAAAGCAGGCAGGTATTTTTGAAAAAACGACCTTCTTTGTGGTGTCAGACCACGGCTTTGCCAGCATTGAAAAGCGATATGCGCCGAACGTCGCGCTGGCCAAAGAAGGATTGATTACAATGGACGCGTCAGGAAAAGCGACAGCTTGGAAAGCTGCTGCATGGCCTGCTGGCGGTTCGTGCGCCATTATGCTGAAAGATCCAAATGACAAGGTTACGGAAGCGAAAGTCATCGCTCTATTTTCCAGTCTGGCCAAAAGCAAAGACAGTCCGATTAAACAGATCAGTTTGCGCGCAGATTTACGCCGCATGAAAGCGATTCCGCATGCGGCGCTGATGTTGGAAGCTGCGGAAGGGTTTTCCTTTGATGAAGCATTGACCGGGCCGGAAGTGCGTGATTCAGGAGAAACATACAAAGGCACGCATGGGTATCTGCCGACGGACCCGCGAATGCGGGCTTCGCTGATTGTATATGGCCGAAATGTGCGCAATGGCGCGAAAATGCCCTTGGCGCAAATGATTGACCTTGCCCCATCCATTGCCGGGTTACTAAGCCTGAAACTTCCTCAAGCGGAAGGGAAACCGCTCAAGCAGCTGCTCAACTAAAATTTTCCCACGGACCCGTCATTTGGATGGCCATTTTTGATGCTGATGGCAAATGGGTGCGCAGGGACGTGCGCACCCATTCATTAATCTACGCATCTCATTCTTTTTTCAGCACTTGACCGCTCTCTACTAGGATTTAAGAAACCGTTCAGGCGTCTTGTTCATCGCCTTCTGAGCGGGTAGAATCATCAATTACAGACACTGGTGATCATCCAACACACAACAAATCAGCAGTTCAGTCGTGCCGAGTCCGTTGCGGACAAACGCTTAATATGCGACGACCTTTAGAGGAGATTTCACAAACTTAAATGGACAATCAGAAGTTCGCGGTAAATATCGAAGATGAAATGCGGCGCAGTTATTTGGACTACGCCATGTCGGTCATCATTGGGCGAGCTTTGCCCGACGTGCGCGATGGGTTGAAACCCGTTCACCGGCGAATTCTTTACTCGATGAATGAAAAGGGGCTGGTCCCCGGCAAGCCGTATAAAAAATCAGCCAACGTGGTTGGTGACGTGCTTGGCGGTTATCACCCGCATGGAGACACGGCGGTTTATGATTCCATGGTTCGGATGGCGCAGGATTTTTCGCTGCGCTATCCGCTGATTGACGGGCAGGGAAACTGGGGCAGCATTGACGGTGACAGGGCGGCTGCGTATCGCTACACGGAAGCTCGGCTGGAAAAAATTGCCACCGAGATGTTGGCCGACATCGAAAAAGAAACCGTTAAGTTCATTCCCAATTATGACGAATCGCGCCAGGAACCGACTGTTCTGCCGACGCGAATTCCAAATCTGCTGGTCAATGGTTCGGACGGTATCGCGGTCGGCATGGCCACGAAAATTCCGCCGCACAACATCAACGAAATTATCGAAGCGACCGTCCATTTGATTCAGCATCCGAAATCCACAGTTGCCGATTTGATGAAGATGATTCCGGGGCCTGACTTTCCGACCGGCGGATTCATTTACGGACGGGAAGGCATCAAGCAGGCTTACGAAACGGGGCGAGGCGTCATTCAGTTGCGCGCCCGCGCTGCGATTGATCGTATTGGCAGAGGCGCTCAGGAACGAGACGCGATTGTTATCACGGAAATTCCCTTCCAGGTTAACAAGTCGAAGATGATTGAAGACATCGCTCAACTGGTCATTGACAAGCGAGTCGAAGGCATTAGCGAAATCCGCGATGAAAGCGACCGGGAATCCACTGCCCAGAAAAAAGTCCGCATCGTTATTGAACTGAAGCGGGACGCCATTCCGCAGATCATCCTCAACAAGCTGTACAAGCTGACGCAGATGCAAATTTCCTTCGGCGTCATCAATCTGGCAATCGCCAATGGCCAGCCGAAAATTCTGACGCTGGTTGAAACGCTGAACGAATTCATCGTCTTTCGCCGGGAAGTCGTGCGCAATCGCACGATGTACGAACTGAAAAAAGCCAAGTTGCGCGCGCACATCTTGGAAGGGTTGATGAAGGCGATTGACATCATTGACGAGATCATCAAACACATTCGCGCATCGAAGTCAGTCGAAGAAGCCAAGGGCGGCTTAATCACCAAGTTCAAGTTCAGCGACATTCAAGCCCAGGCGATTTTGGATATGCAGCTTCGCCGTCTGGCTGCGCTGGAACGGCAAAAGCTGATTGATGAATACGAAGAACTGATCAAGCTCATTGCTGAACTGGAAGAAATTCTGAACAGTGAAACCGCGTTGCGCCGCGTAATCGTCAAAGAGCTGCGCGAAGTCCAGAAAGCCTATGCTGATGAGCGCAGGACGCAGATTGTGGACAGTGGCGTAGAATTGACGTTGGAAGATTTAATCGCTGACGAAGACGTGGTGATTACTTTGACGGTGTCCGGTTACGTCAAGCGCACTCCGTTGACAACGTACAAATCTCAGCGCCGCGGCGGCACCGGACGCAAAGGCATGAGCACCAAAGCCGAAGACGTCGTATCGCATTTGTTCATCGCCTCGACGCACAGTTACCTGATGGTTTTCACCACGCTGGGGCAGGTTTACAAACTGAAAGTTCACGAAATCCCGGATTCGCAAGCTGCCGGTCGTGGCAAGGCAATGGTCAACCTGATCAATCTGCCCAGCAGTGAAAAAATCGCCAGCGTGATTCCTGTGCGGACTTTTGCCGAAGGCCAATATGCCGTGATGGTTACCCGAAAGGGAGTCATTAAAAAGACGGAGCTTTCGGAATTTGCCAATATTCGTTCAAACGGAATCATCGCCATCGGCGTGGACGAA
>CAYLJQ010000724.1:0-3764 GCA_964383955.1 uncultured Heliomicrobium sp.
ATTCTTTTCTCTGTCTGCCTTCTCCTTTCCAAAAGATTTCTGTTTTGATTACCCACAGGTGCTCAAGTAAAATCCGTTCAAACACCAAGGAACGGGTTTTATGAAACATTACCTATCACGTCGGCGAATCATTTTTGCGACCTTTGTTGTCGTAACGTTTTCATTTCTTGTAGCTGGTTCGGCAGTTTTTGCTCAAACTGCCACTCAACCACCCCAAGATCCACAACAACAAACGATCAAAATTCCAACGACCTTGGTAACAGTTCCGGTTATTGTCACGGACCGGTTTGGGCGATTTATTACCGGACTTGATCGTGGGGATTTCAATGTTCGCGAAGACGGGGTTGCGCAAAAGCTTGAAGATTTTTCTTCCACCGAAGCTCCGTTCAATGTTGCGCTTTTGATTGATACCAGCCGCAGCACACAAAACAAGTTAAGCCATATCCGCAAGGCTGCTCTTGCGTTTATCAAACAGCTTCAACCCAACGACCGGGTTATGATTGTGACGTTTGATGAGCAGGTGCGTTTTGTAAGCGACTTTACGGACAATCGCGCTGAACTGGAGCGGGCAGTCAAAGCCTTGAAAAGCAGCTATCTGACAAGCCTCTATGACGCGATTTATCGAACAATCACGGAAAAGATGCTCCCGATTCCAGGTCGCAAAGCAATCGTTGTGTTGACCGACGGCGTGGACACGGCAAGCAAGAAAGCTTCATTCACAAGTTCACTTGACCTGGTTGCAGCCACCGGGATCATTAGTTATGCAGTTCAGTATGAAACCCGCAATGATGGCGGGCCGGTCATGAAGCCAATTTTTCTACCCGAAAGGCCTTCAAACTCTTTTGTGTCGAAGTTTGCCGCTGGGGGATCAACTTGGCAGGAACAGGGCAAACCACAACAGCCGACAAAACCTGAATCAAAGCAACCCATTATCAACATTCCCCGTTCGATGGGCTCCATTTTCGGTGAATCTTCACCCGCAGGCACAATGCCGCCTCCTTCTCCGAATTCTGAACCTTCGACACGAGTCAATTCCCAGCTTCAACAGCCTGTGCGGGATCGTTATCTTGTGGCTGCGGATTTTTTACGAAGCCTGGCGGCGCAGTCTGGTGCGCGCTACATCCGTGCTGAAAATATCGAAAACACTTCTTTTGCCTTCCAGTTAATCGCTGAGGAATTACGCCACCAATATACGCTGACTTACCTATCCGCAAACGATCAAAAAGATGGCAATTACAGAGCCATTTCCGTCAAAGTAAAAAATCCTGAGTTGGTTGTCAGAGCGCGTTTGGGGTATCGCGTTTCCAAAGAAGAAAGTGACGCGGAGAAAAGACCTGCCAATTCATCAAAGCAATAAAATAATTAGTTGCTCAGCTAACTCGGGAAGGGACAACCGCTTTCCTTACGACATTTGAGATAAAAAAATCCCACGATACGAGCCATCGCATCGTGGGAATCAAGCAGGAGAAGGAGGGAGGTAAACGTCAAAAACCAAAAGGAGCCAGTAAACAATAAATTACGATTGCAAAATGAATCTTTAGGCGAAACAAAAAACGGTCACCTGACGCAACCTCTACCTGAATTCTTTTCCGGATTTGCTATTGAAGCCAGCGAACGCCGCTTCAGAAATTCTCGGTTCCAGGACAGGAACCCTTAAGACGGTGCGGAGTATATTCACTTGACCTTGCCGAGTCAAGAATCCTTTAACTTTGTTTCATAAACTTTTTTTGGAGCCTACCCCATTGAAAAATCACAATTTCCAACTGATCACAACTAATGGAATCCGCTTGCGCACTGTGGTTGAGGGCAGCGGTCCATTGGTGATCTTGCTACATGGCTGGCCACAGTGCTGGTATCTGTGGCGACATCAGATTGATCCTTTAGTCGAAGCTGGCTTCCAGGTCGCCGTTCCTGATCAGCGTGGTTATGGTGGCAGCGATAAGCCAGCGGAGATCGAAGCTTACAACATCATCGAATTAACCAATGATGTTGTCGGCATTGCTGATGCCTTGGGACATAAACAATTCATTGTGGTTGGCCACGATTGGGGAGCACCTGTCGCCTGGCATACCGCGCTGCTGCATCCGCAACGCGTAAAAGCTGTCGCCGGTTTAAGTGTGCCCTACACGCGCTGGAAGGCCCAGACACTGACTCAACAGAAATTTTATGGGGACAATTTCTGGTATATGGTCTATTTCCAGAAGCCAGGTGTCGCCGAAGCAGAGTTCGAAGCAGATATTCGAAAAAGCCTGCGAATGATTTATTACTCCGGCTCAGGTGATTTTCCATCAGGATTTCGGCTGGGTAAAAAGCAGGCTTCAGCAAAATTTTTAGACGGACTGCCCGATCCGGAACAGTTGCCATCCTGGCTGACCGAAGAAGATTTGGATTATTACGTCGAGCAGTACCAGCAAAGTGGCTTTCGCGGACCGATCAATTGGTATCGAAATATTGACCGCAACGTCGAGTTGACACCACAACTGGATTCGCTGGAAACCGGCAGAATTCAACAACCCGCTTTCTTTATCGCAGGAACCAAGGACCCTGTGCTGAAATTTGGCGGAGGCGATACGGCTCAGCGAATGGACAAATGGATGGTGGATTTACGCGGCAAGGTGATGATTGAAGGCGCAGGCCACTGGGTGCAAATCGAACGGCCTAAAGAAGTAACGGAAGCGCTGCTCGGCTTTCTGAAATCCGTGGCCTAAGCTGCGCTTCCGAATTCGGGATTTACGGAATCAGCAGCACTTTTCCGGTGGTTTTACGACCTTCCAATTGGCGATGCGCTTCGGCAGCGTCAGCCAGTGGGAAGGTCTTTTCGATTCTTAACTTCAGTTTTCCAGACTTGATCCAGTCAAATAAGTCTCCCGCTCGCCAGAGCAGTTCTTCGCGCGTTGCCGCATACGCAGCAAGACTTGGCCGGGTCAAAAACAGCGAACCTTTTTGCGCCAGCAAGGCAGGATCAAAAGCCGGCACCGGCCCTGACGACTGGCCAAAGAGCGCCAGCATTCCGCGAGGCGACAAGCAGTTCAAACTTTTCAAAAACGTGGTTTGGCCGACTGAGTCGTAAACGACTTGGACGCCTTTGCCTTCGGTCAATCGTCGGGTTTCGACTTCAAAGTCTTGTTCCGTGTAAAGAATCACGTCGTCGGCACCGGCTTCGCGGGCCAGCGAGGCTTTGGCTTCGGTTGAAACTGTCCCGATGGCGCGAGCGCCAATGTTTTTGGCCATCTGGATCAACAACAAGCCTACGCCGCCAGCCGCCGCGTGAATGAGCGCAGTTTCACCGGCTTTGAGCGAATAAGTCGAAGTCACTAAATAATGTGCCGTCATTCCCTGCAACATAGCAGCGGCGGCTTGTTCGCTGCTGACTCCATCGGGAACTTTCACCAACTTCCAAGCCGTTACTGCCGTGTATTCGGCATAAGCTCCCGGATGCATTGCATACGCCACGCGGTCGCCAACAGCAACTTCTGTGACGCCTTCGCCAACGGCCTCGACGGTTCCTGCGGCTTCCATCCCGGGAATGAAAGGACGCGGCAGTGGATAAAGTCCCGTGCGGTGATACACGTCAATGTAATTCAGCCCAACAGCTTCCAACTTGATCAACGCTTCGCCCGCTTTCGGAGCAGGCTTTTCAGCATCTCGGTAAACCAGCGATTCGGGCCCTCCGCAGTTTTCGACAAGGATTGCTTTCATAATTCTCCTGATTGATTGGGTTTGTAAATTTGCAGTGGAAAGCTTGGCATAGTCTCCGAAAAAGG
>CAYLJQ010000725.1:0-3761 GCA_964383955.1 uncultured Heliomicrobium sp.
AAATGGATTCCCTGTTTTCTGGCACGAACTCTAGTGACCGGTTGGCCTCTTTCTTTCATACTCAGAAAAGAACGCTATGGTAAACAGAGCCTTACACTTAGTCAAAAGCTGTGCTTTGCCGGGGCGGCCAACAAGTACACGGGAGTTGTTTAGAGAAAAGGCATTTTCCAACGATTTGAGAAGGCTGAATGAGCTTTTTGTTCAATCAAGGAAAAGTCTACAGATAAACTGAACGGGCTTCCGTTCGACCAAGGAGGAGTTAATGAACAAGTACCTGAAGACGTTGTTCGCCGCTTTCGCGGTTGCTGCAATATCGTTGCTGGCAACGTATGAGGTCAACGCTCAATCGCCACAGTTCTGGTGGCCTGAGCAACTCGACCTTACGCCGCTCCGGCAGCAGTCGCCCGAATCGAATCCGATGGGCGCAAAGTTCGATTATGCCAAGGAGTTTGCCAAACTCGATCTCAACACCGTCAAAGCAGACATCAAGAAAGCCCTGACGACATCGCAACCCTGGTGGCCTGCCGATTACGGAAACTACGGACCGTTTTTTATCCGCATGGCCTGGCACAGCGCTGGCACGTATCGAGTGGCTGATGGGCGCGGTGGTGCAGGCGGTGGACAGCAACGGTTTGAGCCGCTGAATAGCTGGCCGGACAACGGCAATCTCGACAAAGCGCGTAGACTGCTCTGGCCAATCAAACAGAAATACGGTCAGAAGATTTCCTGGGCAGATCTGATGGTGTTGGCCGGAAATGTCGCCATCGAATCCATGGGATTGAAGACTTATGGCTTTGCTGGCGGACGCGCGGACGACTGGGTACCGGACACGGTTTATTGGGGGCCGGAAAAGAAATGGCTGGCCGATGAACGCTACAGCGGAGACCGCAAACTGATGAATCCGCTTGCCGCTGTGCAGATGGGCTTGATCTATGTGAACCCTGAAGGACCGAACGGCAAGCCTGATCCGCTGGCAGCCGCCAGAGACATCCGCGACACCTTTGGCCGGATGGCGATGAACGACGAAGAGACGGTTGCCTTGATCGCCGGTGGGCATACTTTTGGCAAAGCGCACGGAGCGCACAATCCGGGGAACTGTACTGGCCCTGAACCTGCCTCCGCCGGGATTGATGAACAAGGTTTCGGTTGGACAAACAAGTGTGGCAAAGGCAATGCAGGCGACACAGTGACCAGCGGGCTAGAAGGCGCCTGGACCTCCACGCCAACTGCCTGGAGTTCGCAATACCTGGCCAACCTGTTTGCGTTTGATTGGGTGCAAACCAAGAGTCCTGCCGGTGCGACCCAATGGATTCCCGCCGATGGCAAAGCCGCGAGCACAGTGCCTGATGCGCACGATTCGTCCAAGCGGCATGCGCCGATCATGTTTACAACCGACCTGGCGCTGAAGTTTGATCCAAGCTATCAGAAAATTGCCAAACGCTTTCTAGAGCACCCAGAAGAGTTCAATCTCGCATTCGCCAAGGCATGGTTTAAGCTGACGCACCGCGACCTGGGTCCACGTTCGCGTTATCTTGGCCCTGAAGCTCCGAAAGAAGACCTGATCTGGCAAGACCCGCTTCCCAAAGTTGCCGGCAAACCCATTGATGCGAAAGATATTGCTGCGCTGAAAGCCAAAATTCTTGCTTCGGGCTTGACGGGCTCAGAGCTGGTTCGCACGGCCTGGGCTTCAGCGGCGACATTCCGCGGCACGGACATGCGTGGCGGCGCAAACGGTGCGCGCATTCGTCTTGCACCGCAAAAGGATTGGGAAGTTAACAATCCTGCTGAATTGTCCAAGGTGCTGGCGAAGCTGGAAGGCATTCAAAAAGACTTCAACCGCACGGCTGTCGGCGGCAAGAAGGTTTCGATTGCCGATCTGATCGTGCTCGGCGGTGGCGCTGCGATTGAACAAGCCGCAAAGAAAGCTGGTTACGCTGTGCAAGTTCCGTTCACGCCAGGACGCGTGGATGCAACGGAAGCGCAGACTGACGCGATGTCTTTTGCGCCGCTTGAACCGACTGCGGATGGTTTCCGGAACTACTTCAACAAGACAGAACGCCTTTCACCGGCGGTGATGCTGGTCGAACGGGCGAATCTATTGACGCTTTCGGTTCTTGAAATGGCCGTTTTGGTCGGTGGCCTGCGGGTGCTGAACGCCAACACTGGTGACGCAAAACACGGTGTCTTTACTGACAAACCCGGAACGTTGAGTAACGACTTTTTCGTCAACCTGCTGGATATGTCCACCAAGTGGAACAAGTCTTCCGCTTCGGAAGGCATTTACGAAGGCGTTGATCGCACGACCGGCAAGGTCAAGTGGACAGCGACTCCGGTGGATTTGATTTTCGGGTCAAACTCAGAATTGCGCGCTTTGGCGGAGTTCTATGCTGAGAGCGACAGCAAAGAGAAGTTTGTCAAAGACTTCGTCAAAGCTTGGGGCAAGGTGATGAACCTTGACCGCTTCGACTTGTACTAAGTGCGCAGAAGGACGTGCATCCAGACATTAAGCCCGTCCTTCTGCAATAATTAGCTTGGGATTGGA
Organism: uncultured Heliomicrobium sp.; assembly: GCA_964383955.1. Lineage (GTDB taxonomy): Bacteria > Acidobacteriota > Blastocatellia > RBC074 > RBC074 > RBC074. The sequence goes on from CAYLJQ010000725.1 coordinate 2,543, forward strand.
AGCCGGTGACGCTTCATTACACTGGCTTCCAATCTCCAACCGCACTCCTGCCTTGCCGCTTCCGCAGACTTTCGATATAACACCTCTGCAATCCTGAAATTCCAATCAAAGCTGACATTGCTGACTTGTGGCGCAACCTTCGTTATCAAATTGCGCCGAACTTAAAATGAAAACTGCTTGTGCAGGCCGAAGGCGTGCCTGCGCTGACAACCACAGGAGCAAGTATGAAATTTGCGAATTGGCAACGCTGGATGACCAAAACATTATTTGTTTGCTTTGCGGCTTTTGCCGTTTTCGTGGTGGCTTGTGACACCAAGCCAACCGAGCCCGTTGCAACCTACACTCCGGAGCTTTTGCCAATCCCGGCTGGGCTGGAAAAACTGGAACCGATGGCCATTCCATCCAGCAATCCTATGACACAGGAAAAAGTAGCGCTGGGACGGCAGTTGTTTTTCGATAAACGACTGAGCGTGGATGGTTCGCGTTCCTGCTATTCGTGCCACGTTTGCGATAAAGGGCTGACGGATGGCTTGCCGAAAGCGATTGGTCCGGGCAACAAAGTTCTGGCACGAAGCAGCCCAACGCTTTGGAATATCGGCTACCACAAAGAGTTTTACTGGGATGGTCGCAGCAAATCGCTTGAAAGCCAGGCGAAAGCTGCTTGGCAAGGCGGCAACATGGGCGCGAAAGATCACGAAGCCGAAATCGTCGCCAAGATCAATGCTGTTGCCGGGTACAAAGCGCAGTTTCAAAAAGTCTTTGGCAAGGAAGCCGACCAGGACAACATTTTCCAGGCCATTGCGGCCTATGAACGCACGATCATCAATGGCAACGACGAAACTCCGTTTGACCGCTGGCAAGTCAAAGGCGATCAGTCTGCCGTCAGTGATCAAGTCAAACGTGGCTACGAAGTGTTCAAACAAGCCAATTGCAACAAATGCCACGATGGCCATCTATTTACCGACATGCAGTATCACAACGTTGGCATCGGCATGGATGCCCCTGAAGACAAACTGGATAAAGGCCGCATCGCCGCGCTCAAAGAGTTAAAAGATGACGATCCCGAAAAGATTAAATGGACGGGAGCCTTCAAAACTCCAACCTTGCGCGACATTGCCAAATCAGCGCCGTATTTCCACGATGGCAGCGCCGCCACTTTGGAAGAAGCGGTTGACATTATGACCGGAGGCGGCAAGCCCAATAAGTTTTTGGACAAAGC
>CAYLJQ010000726.1:0-3753 GCA_964383955.1 uncultured Heliomicrobium sp.
CGAAAGGTACGAGCTTGGTGAGCTTTGGGAAAAAGGTGTTATCGGAGGGACTCGCTAGTGAAAAAAGAAATCTTGATTTACATCGAAGGCCCGGAGAAAGGTCCAGCCGCCAATCGCCTCCGCACTGGCTTTCGAGCGCTCCTTGCTCCGTTGTATGAACTAGCCCAACAAAAAGGGATCAAGTTTCATCCTCCGATAATGTGCGGTTCGGGTGTTGAAGCCTACAAAGATTTTCAAACAGGCCTTAAAAGCAATAGACACGCTATCAATATCCTGGTTGTTGATTCTGAAAAACCGGTTGCAGAAAGCACTCAGCCTTGGACACACCTGAAATGGGATTCGTTGGGATTGGATGATTCGCACTGCCACTTGATGGCGCAAACAATGGAAGCCTGGCTGGTTGCTGACAAAACCGCCTTGGCTGATTTCTACAAACAAGGCTTCAATCAAAACGTCTTACCGCAAAATCCTCGCGTTGAAGAAATTCCGAAAACAGATTTGTTTGTCGGTTTGCAGCGTGCAACTGAAAAGACTTCAAAAGGCCGCTACCACAAGACCATTCATGCGCCCGAAATTCTGAAGCGGCTGGATGTCGCCAAAGTTCGCCAAGCCGCACCGTACTGCGAACGGCTGTTCAAAACCCTGACGGAGAAAATGACTGAACTATGAAACTGATTCCCTTTTCTTTTCGCCAAGCCCTGCTGGCCGCACTTTCGTTGTTGCTGACGATGGCGGCGTTCGCACAGACGAAGCCGCTCACCACCGAAGAATACGAGCCAAAATCTTCGCTCGTCACCAAGGAGCACAAAGTCGAACGCGCCAAGTTTCCTTTTGTAGACATTCACAGTCATCACAACAATCCTTCGCAGGAATACGTGGACAAGCTGATCAAGGAAATGGATTCGATCAACATGCGCTTGATGATCAACCTGAGCGGCGGCACAGGCGAACGGTTGAAACAGACCGTTGCGGCGATGAAAGGTCGTTACCCCGATCGTTTCATTGTTTTCGCGAATCTGGACACCAGCGATTTGAACGAACCTGGCTTTGGCAAACGAGCAGCCGCGCGACTGGAACAGGACGTGAAGAACGGCGCGCAGGGGCTGAAGATTTTCAAAAACTACGGCATGGATATGAAATATCGCGATGGCCGCCGCGTCCGCGTTGACGAACCAGAGTTTGATCCGATTTGGGCAAAGTGCGCAGAGTTGGGCATTCCGGTGCTAATCCATACTGCCGAACCTTCCGTGTTTTTTGACCCGATTGATCGGTTTAATGAACGCTGGCTGGAGTTGAACCAGTTCCCTCAGCGCGCTCGTCCGCCCGAAAAGTACCCGACGTTTGAAACCTTGATGACAGAGCGAAACAACCTGTTCGCCAAACATCCCAAAACCAATTTCATTGCCGCGCACCTGGGCTACCACGGAAACGATCTGGCTCGGTTAGGCAAACTGTTCGACACCTATCCGAATGTTTATGTGGACAATGCGGCGGTGCTGGCAGAGCTTGGACGCCAGCCGTATTCGGCGCACGATTTCCACATCAAGTATCAAGACCGCATCGTTTTCGGCAAAGACATTTATGAAATCAGCGAATACAAAATGTACTTTCGCATTATGGAGACTCGTGATGAGTACGTTGAGTATTACCGCAAACGCCATGCATTCTGGCGTATCTACGGGTTTGATTTGCCCGATGAAGTATTGAAAAAGGTCTATTACAAAAACGCGCTCAAGTTGATTCCCGGCGCGAACGCCAAGCAGTTTCCGAAATAACCCCAACGAAGGAGAGCACCAATGAAGCTGACGCTACTTGCCTTTTCCCTGCTGTTTCTATTGATGTCATCGGGTAACGCCATGGCACAAGACATCGAAAGCCGTGTCGAAAACGGATACGCCGATTCCGGCGGTGTGAAGATTCATTACGCCGCGCTCGGCGATAAAAAGAATCCGCTGGTGGTGATGATTCATGGCTTTCCGGATTACTGGTACACCTGGCGCGATCAGATGGCCGCGCTGTCCAGCGATTATTACTGCGTTGCCATTGACCAGCGCGGATACAATCTGTCGGACAAACCCAAAGGCGCTGAAAATTACGACATGAAGTTTCTGGTGGGCGACGTGATTGCGGTGATCAAACATCTTGGCCGCGACAAAGCGATCATTGTCGGTCACGATTGGGGCGGAGCGGTTTCGTGGTCCCTGGCGATGGCCGCGCCGCAGTTTGTGGACAAACTGATCATTTGCAACCTGCCGCACCTGCGCGGACTCAATCGCGAATTGGCCAACAACCCTGAACAACAAAAGAACAGCCAATATGCGCGCAACTTCCAAAAAGAAGGCGCGGAGAAAACCTTGACCGCCGAACAACTGGCTTTCTGGGTGAAAGACCCCGAGGCGAAAAAGAAATACATCGAAGCGTTCAAGAAATCCGACTTCGAAGCGATGCTGAATTATTACAAGCGCAATTACCCGCGCGAACCGTACACCGAGGACAAATCGCCGATCGTCAAAGTCAAAATGCCCGTTCTGATGATTCATGGCCTGGGCGACACGGCATTGCTGCCCGGAGCGCTGAACAATACCTGGGATTATCTGGAGCAGGATTTGACGCTGGTCACGATTCCGAAAGCCAGCCACTTCGTCCAGCAGGACGCTTCCGACCTGGTTTCGCGATCCATGAAGATGTGGCTAAAGCGATAAGGAGCAACGATGAAACACAAATTTCTTTTCGCAACTCTTTTACTTACGGCGTTGACTTCGCTTGCATTTGCGCAAGGGCAAGATTTTTCCAAAGTCGAGATGAAGGCTACGCATGTCGCAGGAAATGTGTGGATGCTGGAAGGTTCTGGCGGAAACATCGGCGTTTCGGTTGGCCCGGACGGCATCTTGATTGTTGACGATCAATTCGCGCCGTTGGCCGACAAAATCAAAGCCGCGCTGAAAAACCTGGCCGAAGGCAAGCTCAAATTCGTCATCAACACGCACTGGCACGGCGACCACACCGGCAGCAACGTCGTCTTCGGCGTGGATTCGACGATCATTGCGCACAGCAACGTGCGTAAACGATTGAACAGCACGAATACGGTGATGAACCAAACCGTTCAGCCTTCGCCCAAAGCCGCGCTGCCTGTCATCACCTTCGACGAATCGCTGTCGGTGCATTTCAACGGCGAAGAGATCAAAGCCATCCATTACCCCAATGGTCACACAGACGGCGACGGTGTCATTTACTTTACCGGCGCGAACGTCGTGCATATGGGAGACGACTTCGTTACTTATGGATTTCCGTTTGTTGACCTGAACAGCGGCGGCAGTGTCGAAGGAATGGCCAAGAATATTGGCAATGTGATCGCCAAATTGCCCGCGAACGTGAAGATTATCCCCGGCCATGGCCCGCTTTCGACGATCGAGGATATGAAAAAATTCCATCAGATGCTGATCGAAACATCCGATATTGTCAGCAAGCAGATAAAGGCTGGAAAAAGCCTGGATGAAATCAAAGCCGCTGGCTTGCCTGCCAAATACGATTCCTTGAGCAAAGGGTTTGTCACAACGCCGATCTGGATCGAAACCATTTACAAAAGCCAGACGAAAGCTGCTGGGAAGTAAAACTGCTGTGGGACCACGCTCGTAATGCTGAAACCGCATCGGGAAAGCCGGTGCGGTTTTGTTCATGTCAGCGCGCCAAAGCTCTCAACTCAGCAAAGCGCTTTCTTACCTGTGACATTTTCTTCCCTTGTGCCGGATCTTT
>CAYLJQ010000727.1:0-3739 GCA_964383955.1 uncultured Heliomicrobium sp.
GAAGAAGGCGGCGTCACCGAAGCCGATTGGCAGAAAATTCATGAATTGCTGCAAGCTTCGTGGAAGTCTTTGTTTGATGTGGTAAACGCATCCTGATTTTGAGCCTGCCAAACCATTTACCGCAGAGAACGATAAGGTGGCGCGGAGAAAACTCTGCGGCACTCCGCGCCTCTGCGGTGAAAAGAATTTCCTGCAACTTATCTGAAGAGTGTGCATAAATCAGACCGCTGAAAGAAACCACAAAAAGCTCAAAATTCACAAAAGAAATTTCGAGCGTTGATTTGCCGCAAGATCTTTTGTGTTTTTTGTGCATTTTGTGGTGAATTCCCCGCCTTGGAAATATGCACTTGCTTCAACTTATCTGGCCAGCCAGCCACCGTCGGGAGCAATCGCCTGGCCAGTAATATAGCTGGATTCGTCCGAACACAGCCACATCACTACGCGGGCGATTTCAATAGAATCAGCCACGCGCTGCATCGGAACCTGTTCGGCGATCAACTGATTCACTGCTGGATAGGCTTCCAGCGCAGCATCCACAATTTCCGAATGTGTCCAGCCAGGACAAACCGCATTGATGCGAATGCCCTTTGTGGCGTATTCGTGCGCGGCGGTTTTGGTCAGCGCGATCATGCCGTGCTTGCTGACGGCATACGGCATATGACCGACCGTGCTGGATTTCAGCCCATACACCGAAGAGTTGTTGACGATTGCGCCTCCGCCGGTTTTCAGCATTTCGGCAATTTCATACTTCATGCACAAGAACGTGCCTTTCAGGTTCACGTCTATCACGGTATCCCAATTTTCTTCCGTATGATCGGCTGTGGGAGTGAACACGTCTCCGGCAATTCCCGCGTTGTTGAACGCGCAATCCAGCCGCCCATAAAGCTTCACCGTCTGTTGGATCAAATTGCGAACGGAATCGTGCAGGGAAACGTCGGTTTGAATGAACGAAGCTTCGCCGCCTTCCTCTTTGATTTGTTTGACGACCTGCTGACTTTCTTCCACACGCCTAGCCGCGATGACGACTTTGGCTCCGGCGCGGCCAAATTCAATGGCAGTGACTTTGCCAATGCCGGAACTGGCTCCGGTAACGAGCACAACTTTGTCTTGAAACCGCTTTTGCATGAAAACGTCCTTTCAGATTGGATGCTTATGGTTAGTCGGAAAACGCGCCGGAGTTTCTCACAGCCTGGAAAACCGCAGCAAGCATCGGCTTGCAGAATTGACCGCCGTTGATCGCCTCACTATGATGCGGCCACTTCGCCGAATATTTTGGAGGACAAAACCATGAAAACTTCGCTATTGCTTTCGATCCTGTTGCTGAGCGCTGTCGTTGCCACCGCGCAAACGCCTCAACCAGCCTCCGCGCCGATGCCGGCTGCCGATCAAATTGCGTCTGCCATTCAGGCGGCTCCCGAAGACATGCGTGAAGGCGCGGCCGTGCTTGGATACGGCGCGGACGGCAAGCTGACCGAATTGCGCAAAGGCACTAATCAGTTGATCTGCCTGGCCGACGATCCCAAAGACACCCGTTTCAGCGCCGCCTGTTACCACAAAGACCTGGAACCGTTTATGGCCCGTGGCCGCGAACTCGCCGCGCAAGGCGTTGCTGGTGGCGCGCGCAACGAAAACTATCGCTGGAAAGAAGTGCAGGAAGGGAAGCTGAAAATGCCTCGCGAGCCGCGATTTTTGTACGTTTTATCGGGCAAAGGCTACGACGCAGCCAGCGGCAAAGTCATTGATGGCGCGCTTCGCTGGGTGATTTACGTTCCGTTTGCGACGGCGGAATCCCTGGGCCTGTCCACCAAATCCAAACGCGGCGAACCCTGGCTGATGGACGCCGGAACTGCAGGCGCGCACATTATGATCACGCCTGCTCCGCCCACGGTGAAATAGAGCCATTAACGCCTTGTTGTCTTCAGAATCAGCAAAAGCGTTACCAGCGGCTGTGCCCCAAACGGTTGGGGCACAGCCCCATAAAAAGTAAATGTCACACGGAAGGCCACAGGCCTTCCGCACATCAAGCGGCACAGCCGCAAAGGGTAGAAGGAATTTCCACAACTTAGTGAATCGCAATCGGCGCGACGGTCGAACCTGTACCGCCTTGAATCTTCAGCGGCTGCACAATAAACGCGAATTCCTGAATACGTTTGGCCGCCAGTTCGTCCAGCTTCATGTTTTCTAGCAGGTGAATGCCATTGACCACCAGCATGATCTGGTGAATCGGCAGCGAGACTTTCGGATCGGGATTAGGGCTGACTTCGATGGAAGGGTTGTCGGCTCCGACCAGCATCGGGTCTTGTTTGGCCAGCCACTCAGCGGCTGCAACGCCAATGCCCGGAGAAGCCTTCACATACCGCGCATTGTCCTTGACCCAGAGCTTGCCGTAGCCGGTGTGAATGATGACGGCGTCGCCGGGGTGCAGCGTCAGTTTCTGTCGAGCCAGCGCCTGCTGAATGTCCTGCACCGTGATTTCATAATTGTCGGCCAGCATTTCAACGCCTTTCAGCGCGGCGATGTCTATCAAAACGCCTCGCGTGATCAGCGAGCCTACGTTTTGAACGCCAAGCTTCTCAAATCCATTGCGCGTCGCGATATCGTCCAGCTTAAAGCAGTTGTACAGCTTGTCGCCGATGGTCTGGTGCGCGAATCCGTCGAACTGCGTGCCAACCTGTCCGATTTCGCCGGTGACATACTCTTCGTTGCTGCCACGGCGATTCGATTCCGGGTTCATAAACGTGCGTTTGGTGTGAACATCGAAGCGCCGTGTGCCAAAAAACGGCATCGTCGAACTAAGCACATGGCCAAGCTCGATCACTTCGCCGGTTTGAATCAGCTTCGTCGCGCGCAACACCGTTTCCGGCTTCATGTGATTGCCAGAGCCACGCTGATCACTCGCTCCCCATTTCGTCGGACAGCGATTAGCTTCAGCAGGTGGTTGCCAGGTTTGGGCTTGGACTTCGACGCTTGCTAGAAGGAAGGTCGGAGTGAGGATACTGTATAAAATAAGTTTGGTAATGGTTTGCATGTAATTTTTCCTGGGCAGGAAGGAGGGATAGCCAGCCGGAAACATCTGTGACTAGCTATTCGGTCATTATCTCTTGGCGTGTCAGGGGCGAACGGTGATACGCGCAGCAGCTTGGACGCAGGCGTTTATCGTTGTGATTTGCGCTGTGCCCATCACTTCTGTATGAGGATCAGCCACCTTAAGGTTGAATCGCTCATTTCCTATTTTCATTGCCAACTCTCTCATCACTTTCAGCGCATTTTTTGGTTTAGATATTTTGGCGGATTTTACTAAGCCAATCATTTCACGGACTGTCTTTAATTCATCAACCCACCCTTTCGATTCATACCATTGAGCTAGGTGGTCCAGAATAGATTGTTCAGGGATTTCTAGGGAGCATTCAAAGAAAAATAGTATTCGCTCCTCACGGAGCAACAATCTGTTAGTGATTCCAGGAAAATCAGAGCGTAGGTCTATTTGTCCCCATCTTGAATATCCATCCTGAGGCGTAAGCCCCATACTCCTCATTTCGGGATAGAACGCCCAATGATGCAAGCCATTGTTTATGTATTTACAGAATAGATCGGCATATTCCGTGGCTAGCGGATCTACAACTTTTTCGGTCTCACACGTCTGAAGCTTTGGAAAGCCTTTAAGAATTAGTCTGAGATGAAATAGTTCGTGTACGATTGTGTCTTCGCTGATTCCACGTTTGTCTGATAAAACAATAAA
>CAYLJQ010000728.1:0-3730 GCA_964383955.1 uncultured Heliomicrobium sp.
AAACGGCGACATGGTTCCGGGATCAACGTTGATGTACGGATCGAATTTCATCATGGTGACTTTCAATCCGCGGGCTTCGAGCAGGGCGGCGATTGAGGCGGCAGCGATTCCTTTTCCCAATCCGCTGACCACTCCTCCGGTGACAAAGATGTACTTCGGCATCTCAACTCCTGTAGACGGTTTTCGTTGGTTGAAGCTGTAGGGGCATCACGAGTTTTCGGTGAACTTGGTTTTTAGCTAGTGGTAAGTGCAAGAGTAAACACTTCGCGGCTGAGCGTCAATCACCAGACAGATTTTGAGTCGCAGCCAGTTCTACAAAAAGTGTCACAATCCCCCCGGCGCGACTAGCGCTTCTCGCCTACTCTGCCGACCGTCGTATCTTTTCAATAACCCAAATCAATCAAATCAGGAGAATTGCTATGTTCAAGAACCCCTTTTTCTCGACGTTGCTGACGATCTTGTTGAGCCTACCCACCTGGCAACCATTCGTTTGCGCCATAAGCTTTCAAGAAACAAAGCAGGAAGTGAAATCTACGCCAGTGAGAATCGCAGACCTTCCCGGGCCCGAAGCTCTGCGCCAGGCGCGGCTGTTGTTCATCCGTCCGCGCTCTTCTTTTTTCAACAAAGAAAAGCTGGAACGTGAACTGCTTAAACGCAAAGAGTTTAACGAGATGGGATTGGAAATGACTCGCAGTATCTCGAACGCCGACCTGGTTTTGGAAATTACGCGCAAACGACTGACAACACGATTTACCTGCAACGTCATCGAACCAATCACCCAGCGCGTGCTGGCCGGAACGACGGCAAGCTCGCTCGGCGGTGAAATTGAACCAAACCTAGCCGATGCCATCGTCAAAGAACTCAAAGCCAAACGTGCCAAACCTGCGACACCGACAACCGAAGAAAAGAAACCGGAATAGAAGAAGTTTTATGACTAAAACTCCGCCTTCATCTGAACTGGAGATCATATGAATCAACGACTGCGTTACTTTTTCAGGATTACATTTTTGGTTTGCCTGCTTATTAGCTTTATTCAGGTGAAAGCGCAGCAACCTTCTTGGAGTTCAACCGGCTCACTCGGCCTGGCGCGAACTCGTCATACGGCGACGCTGCTGACGAATGGCAAAGTGTTGGTTGTCGGCGGTCTGGCTGTAGCCAATCCTTGTTGCCGCACAGCGAATACTGTGGAGTTGTATGACACCACGACTGGTCAATGGCGCGTGACTAACCCTACCAATACATTTCGATATGACCACGTCGCCGTGCGGTTAGCGAATGGCAAGGTGTTGATTACAGGTGGAACCAGCGACACATTTGGCTTAGTGGCTAGGACTGAAATCTACGACCCTCTGACTGAGACTTGGAGCGTTGCCGAAAATCTAAATGTTGCGCGTGATAGTTCGCAAGCGATATTACTTGCTAACGGCAGAGTTCTAATTACTGGAGGGTTGGCGCTAACATCTACGGCTATGGCCGATGTCGCTGAAGTTTACAACCCTGACACCAACAATTGGACCTTCGCAGGCACAATGAAAAAAGGGCGGATACTTCATTCAATCGCCTTGCTACCCAATGGGAAAGTTCTAGTCACTGGCGGTTTAGCAGATGGCTTTCTCAGTACTTCGGAAATCTATGATCCCGCTACAAACACTTGGGCTTTAACCGGCGATCTGACGATTCCCTGTGCGAATCGCTCAGCCACACTGCTGGCTAACGGCAAGGTACTCATTGTGGGGGGAGTGAATGCGAACGAGACTCCTATTGCGGGCTCGGAGCTTTATGATCCGGCCACAGGGCAATGGAGCGCGACTGGCAGTCTGACTACGGCTCGCGTTATGCATTCACTGACCCCGCTACCAAACGGCAAAGTTATTGCAGTAGGCGGCGCTGTCGGTTCATCAACGCTTAATAGCGCTGAGCTTTATGACCCAGCCAACGGTACGTGGACTGTTACTGCTGCGCTTTCCACAGCACGCTTTCGTCACACTGCGACGCTTCTATTAAACGGCAAAGTTTTGGTTGTGGGAGGTAGAACCTTAATCGGCGCTACAATTTCCACGGCAGAACTTTTTGATAGCGGCACACCAAACGTCGCCAGCGTTTCTGCCGCCAGCTTTGTCACGGGACAACTTGCGCCTGAATCCGTTGCTGCCTCTTTCGGCTCAAACCTTGCGGCAAGCACTCAAATCGCCAGCGGGTTGCCTTTGCCGACGGAGTTGGCTGGGATAAGTGTCAGGATCAAAGACTTTGCGGGCGTTGAACGTGCAGCGCCGCTCTTTTTCGTTTCGCCCAATCAGATCAATTACCAAATTCCCGCCGGAACTTTGACCGGTACGGCAACAATCATGGTCAGTAGCGGTTTAGTGGGGATCGTGGAAATCGTCGGCGTCAGTCCCGGCTTGTTTACAGCGGACGCTTCGGGCGCAGGATTGGCAGCGGCAACCGTGCTGAGAATCAAGGCCAATGGCGAGCAGGCATATGAACCGGTCGCGCGCTTCGATTCGGAGATGGGACGTTTTGCCGCCGTGCCGATTGAAGTCAGCAATCCGGCAGAGCAGGTGTACTTGCTGACGTTCGGAACTGGCTTTCGGCATCGCAGCGACTTGGCGAAAGTCTCTGCCAAAATTGGTGATACGCCATCCGAAGTTTTATTCGCGGGTGCGCAAGGAGATTTTATCGGCCTGGATCAATGCAACATCCGGCTGTCGCCAAATCTGGCCGGACGTGGCGAGGTGAATGTTGTTTTAGTTGTTGACGGCAGAACAGCCAACACAGTCAAGGTCGCCATCAAATAATTGGCGCTGCATTCCTGGTTCAGAGCAAGAGGTCAACAGGCAGGCTGACGAAATGATTTATGTGGCGTAAAATCCAATCAGAAATTGGAATCAACGCGCTCGCAATTTCCTGACTCGTTTTCAATCCACAATCACTGCTTTATTTCGTAACGTTGACGCTCTGAGCGATGATGACGCTGACTGGCTCTCCAACTGAAGACCTTACAATCAGGATGCAAGCCTGTTATTTACGGTATCAGGAAAGCTCCGCTTTATCTGAAAGCCAAGGCTTGCTCAATGAATTGCTGGTTCAGCACGCTGCGCTGTTAGCGCAAATCATTATTCGGAAAAAGCTGATTGCCCATCGTTCAGAAGGCGTCTGGGCAGAAGACGCCCAGGAAGTTCAGCAGCAAGTTCACATGAAATTGCTGGCTCGGTTGCGTTCAAACTCAGAAGAGCCGCTGCAGGATTTTCCGTCGTATGTTTCCGTAGTCACTTACAACACCTGCGCCGAATGGCAACGCCAACGCCAACCTCGCCGACATTCGTTGAAAAATCGAGTCCGTTATTTGCTGACGCATACCAACGGTCTGGCTGTGTGGGAAGCGCAATCTCGTGTTTGGTGGTGTGGACGCCAGAGGTGGACAGGGCATGAAAAAGCCGCAAACTCAGGTCAGCTTCAAGCCTGTCGGTCCGGCTTGCCGCGCGCAGGCGCGTTGCGGGAATTGATAGACGCCATATTTTCACGACTGAATCAGCCCGTCGAATTGGATGATCTGGTCAACTTTCTGGCAGAGTTGCTGGGAGTTTCTGACGAAGTGGTTGGGCTGGAAGATCAACCTGAACTTGGCGACACGCGCGCCAACATATCCACTCTGGTTGAGCGGCGCTCATATTTGCAAAAACTGTGGGAAGAAATCAGGCAATTGCCATTGCCTCAACGGCGAGCGTTGTTG
>CAYLJQ010000729.1:0-3722 GCA_964383955.1 uncultured Heliomicrobium sp.
GCCATTGGTCATCAATGGCTATGCGGTCCTTTTCATTTATTATTCTCTTCAACTGCAATAGGCATTTATTGACGCAATCTGCAGAAGCCTGTTTAGACTTCTTATTAGTTACAACGGCGACATTAGTGTCAACCACCACCAGCATTACTGATTCACCCCTTGCCGATTCATAGCAGCTTCGGTCATAGCTAACAAATCACCCATTTCGTCGCCAAAGAAATCTTTCGGCCAATTGCTGACATTTCCAAAAAGATCTACGTTTAGCTGTTCAATTTTAGAAACACCGTTTTCTATATGGCAAAAATAAAGTGCGACATCATCTGGCTGAATGGCATTTTCGGCGATACGTCTTTGAAGCCTACGAACCAAATGCTCGCTATGACTTTCAACAATCACTTGAACCTTTCTGTTTTTCACTACATCAATTAAAACATCGGCAAGAGCTGATTGTACGAATGGATGAAGGTGAATTTCCGGCTGTTCCAAGACAATGATCGAACCTTTGGGAACGTAATAGCAAAGAACCAAAACTGGTAATATTTGTGAAACACCAAAGCCTACATCAGTAATTAACACTTCAGGGCTGTCTTTCGTCTTTCGCACACGAACTTCGTAGTCTTTTCGATTGGGAGCTATCGGTTTGAGTGAGAACGATTCGATTAACCCTATGTCTTTTAGCCATTCACTAACTCGCTCTTCAGCGGTCTGTTTTCTTTTCCCAGGCCGATAAATCTCTCGTCTTGATCTAGAAGCAAGCAGTGCAGAAACCGCTTGTTCTCCTTTTTGGCCCACAGATTCAGGACTTTCGCCTGCCCAAACATAGCTTCGCTTAGGGTATTCGCGTAATGGTCCAAGATAAGCAATGCTTGACATCAATCTTTCAAAAGCCAAGGCAAAGTCAGGCAAAAATCCTGTGTTTTGGTAATAACTTATAGCTTCGTTTGGGAAACCGTAACACCTTACAGGGGGCGGTAAGGGCCAGACTCGTCCTGGAAACCTTCTTGGAGAAAAACCCTCACTGACCAAGTCGTACTTATCTGTTTCAGGTTTTTTTGACCCAGTCTTTCTTTTCATGCCAAGAACGATCCCGTCGAATATGTACCTAAATGACTCTACTACTGGACGACCTGACTCTTCACGAAGAAGGGTTGATAAAGCAAGTTGAGAAGCCTCATACAATGTTGAGTCTTCTTTTTCTGGGTTCCTAATTGGTAGGATTTCCGGCAGGTTCCAGGCAAGCGAGATTTCTAATGGTTCGGTGGATTTATGCTCATGAATTAGATCGAAAAAAGTCCCTAAATCTACAAGTGAATGATCGTCACCAGTGTTGATCGGTCGTTTTCGATCCGCAGACTCAGCAGTTTGTTTTAACATCAACAGCATTTGAAGAATACTTGTCTTACCGGAACTATTTGTACCAAAGAGTCCGGTCAAGGGCGCTAATTTCAACTCGCCGGTGTCATTCCAAGATTTGAAGTTTCGTGCATGAAGCTTAGTAATCATTGTTTGCAGGCTCCTTGCGGGAGATGTGAAGAAGTAATTCGATTGATTATCTCTGTTGTTGAGCAGCCGTCAACAAAAGCTAGGCTCATGACCTTGCCGCCTGCCGCTTCGACTTCTTCGCGGCCAATGATGGTGTCAATTCCCCAATCGCCACCTTTGACCAGAATATCTGGTAACAATGCCGAGATGATTTCGCGCGGCGTCGGTTCGTCAAACACCGTTACGAAATCCACACAGGCTAACGCAGCCATGACTTCGGACCGTTCGGCTTCGGTTAAAATTGGTCGCTTGTCGCCTTTCAATTCGCGAACGCTTCGGTCGCTGTTCAACGCGACAATCAGCGCATCGCCCAGCGCGCGGGCTTGTTGTAAATATCGAACGTGACCCGGATGCAGCAGGTCAAAACAGCCATTGGTGAAGACCACTTTCTTGCCAGATTGGCGTAAATGTTCACGTTCAATGATAAGTTGATCAAGCGGCAGGATTTTCATAAGTCAGGCATCTTATCGCAAAACGATTGGCGGTTGAACCGGCAGTCGAAAATGCCGGGCTTTACTCGCTGCATATCAGCGTCGGAAAATGCTGACTTCTCAACGGATTTTCCACAGGAGTTATAGCGAAATGGACATCAACGAACCCAAAACCATCGAAACCATCTTGAACGAATGCCAAACGATTGCGGTTGTTGGCTTATCGTCAAATCAAATGCGGCCAAGTTATGGCGTCGCACGATACCTGCAACAAAAGGGCTATCGCATTATTCCAGTCAACCCGAATGAAACAGAAGTGCTTGGCGAAAAAGCGTACGCTAGCCTGGCTGATGTGCCGGAAAAGTTCGATCTGGTGGATATTTTTCGCCGCTCAGAAGAAGCAGGACATCACGTAGATGAAGCGATTCGGTTGGGCGCAAAAGCAGTTTGGATGCAGGACGGAGTGATTGACGAAGCTGCGGCTGAGCGGGCGCAAGATGCCGGGCTGCTTGTCGTAATGGACGATTGCATTTTGCGGCAACACGTTCGGCGGAAATAAACGATCAATCTTTCTAAACGTAGAAATGGCCGCCTGGAATTCCAAGCGGCCATTTCTTTGGACACGGGTTGAGGCAAAACGTTTAACAGTCTGCCAACCGCCCCTCTTCAGGGGCTGTCAACTTTCTTCTAAAGCCTACCCACTGAAAGATAATTGAGCGGGTTGACCGGACGGTCGTGCAAGCGAACTTCGTAATGGCAATGCGGCGCGGTAGAACGGCCTGTGCTGCCGACTGCGCCAATCTGTTTGCCGCGAGCGATCCTCTGTCCGACTTCCACATCTATGCGGGACATGTGCCCGTAGCGGGTTGTGACGCCATAGCCGTGATCAATC
Source organism: uncultured Heliomicrobium sp. (assembly GCA_964383955.1). Lineage (GTDB taxonomy): Bacteria > Acidobacteriota > Blastocatellia > RBC074 > RBC074 > RBC074. Next base: position 2,866 of record CAYLJQ010000729.1, read on the forward strand.
ACGACGATATTTCCATAACCGCCAAACATTCCGGCGAAAATCACGATGCCGTCAGCCGTGGCTTCAATGGCAGTTCCGTGATTGGTGGCAATGTCCAGACCGCCGTGCGATTCAGTGCCACTGCCGCCAAAAGGATTACGACGCCAGCCAAAACCGTCTGTGATGTAACCACGGACAGGCCATCCAGATGGCGTCGAAGAAAGTTTGACCTGGTTTTTGTCGAAAACATCCTTGATCTGCCGAAGCTCGCTTTCCAGGGCAGCGGTAACGCGTTCCATATCGCTCAAGCTGGCATCGCTGTCAGGACCGCCCTGGCCGATATTTGCGCTGATGTCAGATTGGCGGCTGACGCCGGAAGCTTCCGCCAATTTGCGTTGGGTTGTGTCAAGCACAGCCAGACGGTTTTGCAAAAGATCGTATTTGCTTTGCGCTTCCTGGTTTCGTTCACGCAGCAGCCGGTTTTCGTTCTGCATCAGGTTTAGCTTTGCGACTACAACGGCGTGCTGAGCAAGTCGGTAGCTGCCGTACAAGACAGTCAGCAAACCTACCGCAGCAAAACCCAGAATGGCGTAAAGCGCTTCGTGCCGGACATTGAATTTTCGTAGTTGTGATTTAGCAGTCGGAGCAAAAACAAAGGTATAAAAACGCTTGTCTTCTTTCATTTAGCAAACTCCTGAACTCGGCAACCGCAAACTGCCAGTTGCGAGCGTGGAGGATAGCCACACTGGTCATGAGGGATAAAGCTTTTCAGCGGGCTGCAAATTTTTGAATCAAATTATTTTGCCGTCGGGGTACTCATACGGGACTTCAAAATCAGTGACGACAAGCACCTGAATGATGGCGGAAGCTAGCATAGG
>CAYLJQ010000730.1:0-3711 GCA_964383955.1 uncultured Heliomicrobium sp.
GAGTTGTTGACGGCGGGTTTTCCAAGCCGAAAGAGATAAAACAAGCTATCAAAAACTGGCGTGGCGATTATTTCCGTGTATAAATTGATCGGCTAAATTGCGGGCATTGGGCTAACTCAAGCCTGACACAGACAGAAAAAATCTATCAAGAGGCTAGCTTATGAGTTCATCAAACCTTGTTGGGAGTCTTGTCACCTTGCTGGGAAGTGGGTTGGTCGGAGCGTTGTTTTCCCGCAAACAAAACCTTGGTGGTTCTAACGCGCGGCTGCACGATTTGGAAAAACAACTGGAAACCGCAAAAGGCGAAGCCTATGTGCAGCACGAAATTCTAAGTTCGCTACAAAGCCAGTTGGAAAAGTCCGCCGAACAAATCAAAGCGCGCGACGCCAAAATCGCTGAACTGGAAAACAAAGTTGAAGCCTCGGCCGCTGCCGACTCAGAACTGAATGCCGCAAAAGCCCAAACCGAAGCGCTGAAAGCTGAAGCAGAATCTTTGCGGGTAACGCTGGCGAAGGCGCAATCCGATGCAGAAGTTGCGGCGAAAGCCGAAATTGAAGCGCTGCGTTCACGACTGGCTGACACTGAAGCCGCGCTTCAAGCCGCAGCCACACAACCAACTAAAGCTGATCCCGCGACGCTTGCCGAAATCGAAACGCTCAGAAAAACAGTGCTCAGCCAAAACACCGATGTCGCCAAATTGCTTGAGCGCGTGAAAGAGCTTGCACCATTAAAGCTGCAAATTACTGATCGCGATTTGCGGCTGCGCCAATTGGAAACCAAACTTACCGAAGCCGAAAAAGCCAGAGATGCCGCCCAAGCCAAAGTCGGCGGCTTGATGCAAACCAAAGAAGACGACATCGCCAGCCTGAAAGATAGATTGGCCGAACTGGAAAGCTCTGCGACCACTCAAACTGAACGAATTTCTGAACTCAGGGAGCTGGCCGCGCATCACGAATTCATGCTTGGCGAAAAAGATTCGCTGATTGGCGACCTGCAATCACAACTCAGCCAGGCAAAACCTGCTTTGGATGAAAACTCCGTGTTGCGCGACAAAGACGCGGCGATTTCGCTGCTGCAACTGCGCGTGAAGGAGCTTGAACCGTTGACCGCGCAATTGGCCGAACGCGATTTGAAGCTGCGCCGTCTGGAAGAAGCCGGAGATTCGGCTTCGGAAACTGCTGAACATCTGGAAAGGGAAGCTGAGAAAGACGCCGAAATTGCTCGCCTGCAAGCTCATATTACTGAGTTGGAATCGGCGCGACTTCGTGTTGCCTCTGAGCTGGCGGCAGCCGTGCAAAGCGAAGACGGAAGCGGAAAAGACGTGGAAGTTGCACGGCTGCGCGCACGAGTATCAGAACTGGAACCTTTGCAAGCACAACTTTTCGCCCGCGACGCCCGATTGATTGAACTGGAAGCGCGTCTGCAATCCGCCATTCATGACAAAGAAGCCGAAACCAAACACTTCAGCGCCTTGGTTGCCGAACTGGAACCCGCAGGCGCTCGCGCGGAAGCCGCTGAAGCTCGGCTGAAAGAATTGGAAGAACGCCACCGGACAACCGTCAACAATCTGGAAGTCGAAATCAGCGGCTTGCGCGTCAAACTTGCCAGCCTGGAAGGCACACGCGAATTGCTGGACGAGTGCCTGGCAAAGCTTCGCGCCGTCGAAGCAAAGACCGAAGATCAATAGTTTTTTGTTTCGCTCTGTAATTGCGAGCTGCTGTGTGAGCCTTTATAGTTTTTGGGCGATGAGTGTATTCATCAAATTCCTGGCCGTCTGTATTTTGAGCGCGATGTTGAGCGTCCAACCAGCTTTTGCTCAACGCAGCCAGCCATCACCGCCAGCTACTGCAGAACAAAATTACAAATTAGCATTGGTCAGTTTACAGCGAAATAATCCGGCGCAAGCTGCTGTCTCGCTTCGGACGGCGATCAAACTGCAACCGGATTTTGCTGAAGCACACAATGCTTTGGGAACAGCGCTGGGACAGCTTGGGAAGGGCGATGACGCGATCACTTCATTCCGCGAAGCCGTTCGGTTGCGTCCGGATTTTGCGGAAGCGCATGCAAATTTGGGCTTGGCTTTGCAGCAGAACGGGCAGGTTGCCGACGCCATCAGGGCGTTTCGTTCGGCGCTCAATGCTCGGCCAGATTTTGCCGAAGCGCACAGTGCGCTTGGGTTTGCACTTGGTCAGACTGGGAATATTCCTGCCGCCATTTCCGAGTTTGAAGCGGCCATCAAACTCAAACCGAATTTTCAAGTAGCGTATTTCCGGCTGGGTGTAACGCAGTGGTTTGCGGGACAGTTTGCCGAAGCCATTCCTTCGTTGCGCGAAGCGGTGAAACTGAATCCTAAACATTACGAATCGCGGTATTACCTGGGCGTGTGTTTGCAAAAGACAGGCGCGATTCCGGAAGCGATAGACGAGCTTCGACAAGCGGTGAAGCTTGGGCCAAAAGTCGCCGATGGGTTCAACGCGCTCGGTTTGGCGCTTTACGTTGACGAAGATACGGACCATGCCATTGCCGCTCTGCGCGAAGCCATTCGGTTAAAGCCGGATTTTATCGAAGCCCGAAATCAACTTGGTTTGACGTTCATTCAAAAACGCGACGCGGCGGCTGCTGCGGCTGAGTTTCAAGCCAGCCTGAAGCTCGATCCGAATAATTCCGTGACGCTGAACAATCTGGGGCTGGCGCTGATTCAAAAAGCCGATTATGCCGGAGCGATTGAGGTTTATCGTCGCTTGCTGGCTGCCAATCAGAATGAAGCCGAAGCCTGGTACAACCTGGGTGTGGCGCTGAAATATAAAGACGATTTTGCCGGAGCGATTGATGCGTTGAGGCGCAGCATCGTGTTGCAGCCGTCGCTTCACGAAGCCCATTACACGCTCGGCATCACCTTGATGCAGCAAAGCAAACTGGGTGAAGCCGTGGAAGCGTTTCGCGGCGCTGTAACCGCTAAACCGGATTTTGCTCAAGCGCATTACACGCTTGGCACGGCGTTGCAGCAAAAAGGAGAGCTTGATGCGGCTATTGAAGCTTTCAGAACAGCAATCAAAATTGCGCCGCTTACTCCAGAAACGCACAACACGCTTGGCAATGCGCTCAGGCAAAAAGGCGATATGGCTGCGGCTCGCGTCGAGTTTGCCGAAGCTGGGCGGCTGAACAAACTGAAAGCCGACAATCAGGCTGCAACGTTCGATACCAACACCGGCATTCAAAAGATGAAGCTGGGCAACTTGGCCGCGGCAATCGGCTTGTTTGAATCCGCGATCAAAAAAGACGAAGGCTACGCTCCGGCACATTACCAGCTTGGACTGGCGCTCAGGAAGAAAGGCGACAGAAAGGGCGCGGCGACTGCTTTCGAGCGTGCGCATCAACTTGATCGCAGGTTGAAAACGCCAGCACCGTAGCTGGCTGGGAATCGTTGCTGGCAAAAATTTACCCTGTCGGTTAAAGGGTAATGCTGAAGGGGTAATGGGCAATCGAACCTTGCGCTCGCAACTATCGGCGTCTACACTCACGCCGCTTTCAAACATCACACTCCAATCAAACAAGGAACTGAAAATATGATCGAAGTGAACGAATCACCGCTCGTAAACCGTCGTGACTTCATAAAACAATCGGCTGCCCTGGGCATCGCCGCTGCGGCTGGCGAAGCCCTGGCGAATGCTGCTGCCAAACAGGTGTTCAAAATCTCGCTGGCTGAATGGT
>CAYLJQ010000731.1:0-3700 GCA_964383955.1 uncultured Heliomicrobium sp.
CCCTGAATAAAAAAGATTCTGGCCTCTTCCCCTTCTTCCGAAAGCAGCCATTCAATGTTTCGAGGCTTAATGTCTGTAAATTTCCATTCTTCGGTCAGCGATTTTTCCAGACGCTTGCTCATGGGTTGCATCTTGAAAACACGCTCCCAGAACGTTCGCCGTTCCAACGGAGATGCTGGCGGCGTCTGAGCGGGCTGTTGATTGTCCTGTTTTGGATTTGCAGTTCCTTGCTCAGCATCAGCCGGGGTTTGGGCTGCTTGACCGGGAACCTGGACGACGGGAAAGGCAGCATCAGACAGATCAAGGCGCGTGGCTTCAAACGAAACCGTTTTCAGGGCGGACGCATTGAACCGGGAATGATGCTCTACAACGGGTTGAATGGGTGGTAATGATGCTGGACTAACCATCACGAATACTCCTATGTCTTCTGTCTTCGCGTTGGCTAAACCACGACGGCAATGTTGCGGTGCTTTTCCAGATGACACAATCTTGTTGCCATAGACCACACCGCGACGGGTGAATCACCGCAACATAAAGGTCATGACATCCGCACCAACCTTCCGTTCCTGATTTAGACAAGTAGCGACTGAAATTATTTATGGCGCCAGATTTAGGCTACAGCGCAGGTGCGAATACCGAATCATTGGGGACAATTTCGTAAAGCGGAGCGGATTATGCCATCGGTTGCCGCTGAGGTAAAACTTTTGTGGCGGGAATTCATTTTTTTTGACGTTCCTGGAAAAAACGCCCAACAGCTTGTTTCGGGTTTCAATTTACCAACCAATCTGAATCGCGAATTTGAACGTCCGGCCTTCGTTCAGTGTGTTGGTGATTGCGCCAAAGTTTGGATTGGCCAGTTCAAAACCCGGTTCGGCAAATTGCGGCGTGTTGAACACGTTGACGGATTCAGCGCGAAACGTCAGCCGCAAATCGTGTTTGAACGCCCAGACCCTGGAAAGCTGGGCGTTGACGTTACGAATCGGCCCTTTGCGAAACACGTTGCGTCCCAGCGATCCGCTTTCGCCCAAAGCAACAATCTCTTCTGGCCTGATAAAGCGGAACGCCGCGCGTGGCAGCATCTGGCGCGAAGTGTCAGGATCAGAAATCGTTCGGCCCAGGATCGAACCATCCAGCAGAATGGGACGGTCGCCTCCGTTGCCGTCCACATTGCCAAATCCCGGCGCGTCCGATCCAGCCGCGATGTTGAACGGGATTCCGGTTTTGACCAGCACGACCGCTGACAAATTCCAGCCGTCAGCGACTGCGGAAACCGCGCGGCTGAATTTCGGCGCTTTGATCGCGTAACTGGTTCTCAGCAAAAAGGCGTGCGTTTGGTCAAAATCGCTCAGGCCTTTCATGTCGTTGTGCGTGATGAATTCCGACTGGCTGCGCGATTTGCGCGAATCGTTTTCGTTGGCCGTGTTGGTGTAACTGGCGCCCAGATCAATCGCTTTGCTGAACCAGTACGAAGCATCCACCGTCAGCCCGCGCCAATTCGTCATCACCAAAGAAACACGCGCCGCGTCGAAATATCCGCGCGAACCATTCACCGTCAGCCTGTAATCGGCAATGTCTTTGTTGGGACGCCGGTCCGGGATTGTCCGCGTAATGGTTTCGATATTGGCGACCGGATGAGCGCGGTTCAGGTACCACAGCACCAGCAGTTTGTGAGATCGGCTGCCGACGTAACCAAGCTGCAACCGCAGATATTTGTTCAGCTCCGGCTCCCAGCTCAGGTTGTACTGATGCGAATACGGCGTCGCCAGTTCGGGATCAAGCGCGTAAACCGTCGGCTTTCCAATCTCGCCTTGAAACGGGTTCAGCAAACTTTGCGGCGCAATCACCACGACTTTGTTGTTCAGCGGCGGACTGAAGCGAATCTGCTGGTAGCTGACAAAAAAGATTTCGCCGTAATGCGTGCCGTACGCGCCGCGAAAAACGCCAAGTTTTTTCGGCATTCGATAGGCAAAGCCAAGCGTAGGCGCAAAATTATTCCAATCGCTATCGTAAGGAATGACATTCAGACTGTCGCGCTCAATCGGTTTGGCCGTTGGCTGCCAGCGCAACCCAAGTTGCAAGCTCAGACGTGGCGACACTTGCCAGCTATCGCCTGCGTAGACTTGTCCTTCCCACTGACGAAAGTGGCGATAAATGTCCCCGATGGAGCGAATGTGCTGTGACGGTTTTCCCAGCCGGAAATTGGTCATCGCGTCATTTCCAAAATCGTTATTGAAGGAAAAGAACCCGCGATGCACATCGGTTTCGTAGCTGTTGATTTGACGTCGTAGGAGGGTCGTTCCAGCCATCAAATTGTGTTTGCCTTCCGTGCGGCGAAGTTGGAATGCCATGCGAATTTGATTCTGCACGCGATCCAGAGGAATCGTCCCGTCAGGCCCTAACGCTGTCAGCCCCGCAACTTGAATAAATGGCCCAACCGCGTTCTTTTCCGGTTCCAACAATGAACTGACGCGTTCGTAACTAAGCAATGCGTTGCTGATTGTTTTCCCGTTCCAGCTTCGATTCCAGCCAATGCGCGCGGTGTGCGATTTGGTGTCGGTATTGGGATTCTGCCCCGCCACCAATTGAAACGCGTCCACATTTTGCGCCGTGAATTGATATTGCAACGCCAGCGAATCATTCAACGTCAGCGATTGATCCATCCGGAAATTTGCCTGATTACTATTGATAGATTGCGGCGCGTTGGTATTCAGCGCACGCGGATTAATGTCTGTCCGATTCGGAAGCTCTTTCGGATACGCCGCCAAAAATCTCGCGACCAACGCTTTCGTCGCCGCATCCACCGGCACACCGGTTTTCGGATCAAAATCCAGCAAAGTCCGTTCATCCGGCCTGGGAACCAGCACATTGCCGTTAACCGATCCGCGAATTTTTTGCTGGCTGGCGTCGAAGAAAAACTTTGTGCGTTGGCTGAGAGAGAATCCGGCATTGAAGCCATAGTCGTTTTCGCGTGCCGGTTTGACCGCCCCAACCTGAAAGAACGACCGCGCGCTGAACACACTGTTCAAATGACTTGCGTATAGTTGGCCATGAATCCCGGATCGCATTGAAGCAGGCAGCGTGATTGCTGAACGCGGTGCATTGCCAAATTCCGAACCAAAGTATCCATTGGCTGGGCTAAATTCGCGGACGATGGTTGCCGTCGTTCCCAAGCGAACGTTGAGTTCTTTCAACGCGCCATTGTCCACCAAATTGAACTGGACATTTTCGTTGCGGCGGCTTTCGCCCGAAGCCGAATCCGTTTTGCCGAGCATGTTCAGTTCGACGCGCTTGCTGGCGTCGGCTGGTTTTGCGTCTTCGGCATTTTGCTTTTCAGGCGCAGTCGTTTTCTCCGCTTGTTGCGCCAGACCAACAGGCGCACAAGCGATCAACAAAATGAGGAACGTGATGAACCGTGTCATTGAATCAGTTTTTCCGTTTTGATCAGAATTTTGCGGATGGAACCTGAGCCTAAGCCACGGCAGCGGTGGCTGCAAGCGTTCCGGTGCTATAATTCGCGCCGATGAAAGAGAAACCGCCAATAGGATCACAGCAGGAAATTGACGAGCTTGTGCTTGAGTATCACCGCTTGATCGCTGCTCGGATGATTGCAAACCCTGAAGCCGTGATTGAACGAGCGCGCGGCAATCTGAAACGTTGGCTGGCGAATTATGAGCGAGGTTCCAGCGATAGCCGATGTTTG
>CAYLJQ010000732.1:0-3699 GCA_964383955.1 uncultured Heliomicrobium sp.
CATAAGTATGTCAAAAAACTATTGGCTTAATTCAATGCCATTGCCCTTTCAGGGCCAAAAGCAGGAACAACAAAACTGGAAAAATGTGGGTAAAGGCAAGGTTCCGAACCTGTCCCACCGTTGAATGTGTCGTCACGCTCGCTGAAAGCCGCTATAAAGGCGCATTACATACCTGGTTTATTCCACGCACAGGCCAAATCGGCGGCTGAATAGTTTCAGCCCATCCTTCGAACTTTTTCTTGAGCCTGTAGACAGGCTACAGGCAAGGGTGTAGTGTGGGTACACCCTATAACAATTTCAGGAAAGGTACACCACGATGAAACAAGGATATGAAAACCGCATCGAGCTGTTGCAAGGCACGCTTGATTTGCTGATTTTGCAGACACTGCAATGGGGGCCGCGCCACGGCTACGGCATCAGCCAGGCTATTCGCGCGGGGTCTGGCGAGGTGCTGCAAGTGGACACCGGCTCGCTTTACCCGGCGCTGCACCGGCTGGAACGAAAGAAATGGATCAAGTCTGAATGGACGGTGTCGGAAAACAACCAGAAGGTCAAAAGCTATCAACTGACGGCAGCAGGCAAAAAACAACTCGCCGCCGAGCGCTCCAACTGGGAGCGGCTGACGGCAGCAATGGCAGGCATTCTGAACCCAACAGAAGGAGCGTGAGCGATGAAATTCTGGCGACACCGCAAAGACGAAGAACTCAACGCCGAAATCCAAAGCCATCTCGACGAAGCCATCCGCGACCGCATCGCACGCGGTGAATCGCCGGACGAAGCGCGTGCCAATGCCTTGCGCGAATTCGGCAATGTGGGTTTGGTCAAGGAAGTCACGCGCGAGATGTGGGGCTGGGGACGGCTTGAAGCGTTGGGGCAGGACTTGCGCTTTGGGTTGCGGATGTTACGCAAGAATCCGGGCTTTTCGTTCGTGGCAATTCTGACGCTGGCGCTGGGCATTGGTGCGACGACAGCGATTTTCAGTGTCGTGAATGCGGTGTTGCTCAAACCCCTTGATTACCCGGAAAACGAACGAATTATGCTGCTGTCGTCGGCGCGGCTGAGCGAACCCAATCGCGCAGGCGCGATTTCGTATCCCAACTTTCTGGATTGGCAGCGACAGCAAACGACGTTTTCGCATCTGGCGGCGGCGCGGTTGCGCGTGTGCAACCTGAGCGGCGTTGCCGAAGCCGCACAAGTCAAGACCGCCATCGTTTCGCCCGAAGCCTTTCCCTTGCTGGGCGTAGCGCCGCAACTCGGGCGCGTTTTCACTGCGCAGGATAATCAACTCAATGCGGCGCGCACCGTTGTGTTGAGCCACGGTTTTTGGCAGCAACAGCTCGGAGGCGCGGCCAATGTCATTGGGCGTCAGTTGTGGCTCGACGATCAGGCCTACACGGTGATTGGCGTGATGGCGCCGGGTTTCAAATTCTGGGCGGGCGAAGTCTGGGTTCCCTTTGGTGTGTTCGCCGCTGAAGACTTCGCTATTGATCGTAGTGGCATGGTTTCAATTTCTGCTTTGGGTCGCTTGCAACCCGGCGTGACGCTGGAACAGTCGCGCGCAGAATTTGACGTCATCGCCGCGCGGCTCGCCGCGCAATATCCCGAAACGAATCAAGGCAGTGGAGTGCGCATCGTTCCGTGGAGCGAATCGGTTGGGCAAAACATCCGCCCGGCCTTGCTGATGTTGATGGGAACGGTCGGCTTCGTGTTGCTGATTGTCTGCGCCAACGTTGCCGGCCTGTTGCTGGCGCGCACGGCGACGCGGAAAAAGGAACTGGCAATTCGCGCGGCGCTGGGCGCTGGGCGCGGGCGGCTGATGCGCCAACTTTTGCTGGAAAGCCTTCCGTTGGCTGCGCTCGCTGGGTTGGCCGGATGGACGCTGGCAAGCTGCGGGCTGAAGTTGATTTTGGCCTGGCTGCCTGAAGACCTGGTTCCGGTTGAAGCCAATGTGCAACTGGATGCACGCGTGTTGTGGTTTGCGCTGGGTCTGACGCTGCTGACGACTTTGTTGTGTGGACTCTTGCCCGCGCTGCGGTTCTCGCATGGCCGCGTCAATAGAAGCCTTGGGGAAAGCCTCAAAGACGGTAACCGCTTTTCGTTGGCGGACGCGGGCGGCCAGCGGATGCGCGGCGCGTTGGTGGTGTTGGAGGTCGCGCTTTCCGTCGTGTTGCTGGTTGGCGCGGGCTTACTCAGCAAAAGTTTTTACCGCTTGCAGCAAACCGAATTGGGTTTCAAACCGGAATCGCTGCTGACGGTAGACCTCTCGCTGTCGTTGAAAAAATATCCGCAAGCGCCACAGATCGAAGCCTTCTTCAAGCGCGCGCTGGAACAACTCAAGTCTCTGCCCGGCGTCGAAGCGGCGGCGACAATGAACGGCGGGCCGTTTTCGAACTTCGGTGCCGGGATGCCACTCATTCGTGAAAGGCATAGTTATACCCGTAAGGAAATGGAGGGCAGAGGTTGCGGTTTTCTGGTGACCCAAGGCGATTTCCTGGCCACGCTGGGGTTGCCATTGGTGAGCGGGCGCAACTTCACCGCGCCGGATACGGCGAATGCGCCGTCCGTCGTCATCCTCAATCAAGCGGCGGTGGATAAGTTTTTCCCCGGTGAAAACGCGCTGGGGCAACGCATTCGGTTGGGAGAGCCTGACAATTTGCTTCCGCCCGGCACGCCGCCTACGGAAAAACCTGCCTGGCTGACCGTCATCGGCACCGTCAAAAATCATCAGCCTATCGCGCTGGGGCTGCCTTATCTGCCGGGGGCTTTTCTGCCGCTGGCGCAAGCGCCGCGCGAGCCGACCTTGCTCAATGCCGAGACGATCATGCTGCGAACTTCGCAAGACCCGACGACGCTAATCAGCGCCGTGCGCCAACGCCTGCGCGAACTTGACCCCGATCAACCCATTATGCGCATCGCCACGGTGGACGCGCGCATCGCCGACTCGCTCAAGCCGCAGCGCTTCAACACGCTGCTGATGAACCTGTTTGCCGCGCTGGCGTTGACGCTGGCGGTGATCGGACTTTACGGCGTATTGGCTTACACCGTCGTGCAGCGCACGCATGACATTGGCATCCGCCTTGCGCTCGGCGCGCAACCCGGCAACATCATCGCAATGGTCATGAAACAAGGACTGTCACTCACGCTGTTGGGCCTGACTCTTGGAATCATCGGGGCGGTAGCGCTGACGCGCTTGCTCGAACATCTGCTTTACGGTGTAAGCGCGACCGATGCCTCCATATTCATCGCCATCACACTATTGCTGTTGGGTGTCGCGGCGCAGGCATGTTGGATTCCGGCGCGCCGGGCAGCTCGTGTTGATCCGCTTGTTGCCTTGCGCAGGGAATAGCAGCCAAAGCCAACTACAGAAAGGAAGCGTGAACAATGAAATTCATCCGCTGGAAACAACGAAAAGACGCAGACCTCGACGCGGAGATTCAACACAACCTCGATGAAGCCATTCGCGACCGCATCGCACACGGTGAAGTGATAGCGAGGCAACTGCGCTTATTTGGTGAGCGAATGAATCATGTTGGAGGCTTGTGATACTCCTTCCTTGTCCCTATAGAGTCTTCCAGCTTGCAGACCAGAATTTCGAGGCTTGGATATGCGCAGAATAGTGGGCGATTTTATCGAATACCAATATTTCGCTTGACGATTATCGATAAAAGATTTATTGATAATCAGTAAATCAAGTCCAGG
>CAYLJQ010000733.1:0-3695 GCA_964383955.1 uncultured Heliomicrobium sp.
GTATGTGGTTTGTCCGCCGTGAGGATGGTAACTGATTACTTGTAAAAGCGGAGATTGTCCAGTTCCAACCACCCAAATGCCCCAGCCGGGCGCGCAATTTCAAAACTCAGCATCAACAGATCAGCGCCAGTCCAGGAAGCCTGTGTTCTGCCACTGAAGGAAGCAAAATCAATGCTGACGGTTTGCCATTGCGGCGAGCCTTTGAACGGAGCAGAAAAGTTTGAGGATGCACTGCGAACATTGTACGTCGGAATAATCAATCGGTAATCACCTTCGCCGCGAACTTCAAATCGCACACCGCGAAATTCGCGAGCGTCAACCGGTTCAATTGCGCCTTTGCTCAGGGGAATGTTGATGCGTCCGAAAGGGCGATCTTTCTCGCTCATCCGAACTGAAACCGATAACGCTTGATTGGCGGCCTCTCGGTTGACCCTGCCGAAAAGCATTTTTGAAGCGTCAACGCCGGAATCCGTGGAATTAACCCAGAGCGTATCCAAGCGGCTTCGGCCATCTGCGCTTTCAAAATCATCAACCTGCTCCTGCGCCTTAACCGCCGGAATCGGTGTCAGGGAAGCGGATGCAATATCGCTCGCCATCTTGCCGCGATCCAGTTCCTTTCCGCCCAGAAACACGCGTTTGTTTTTTTCGATGTCGGTGATGTTTTTGTGCGGTTCGCCAGCCACCAAAATCAAATCGGCCAGTTTGCCAGGAGCGATGGTTCCGCGTTCGGCGTCAACCTTGATGGCGCGTGCGGCGTTGCCCGTGGCAGCGGTGATGGCTTCCAGTGGCGTCAAACCTCCAGCCACCAGCAATTCCAATTCGCGCAGCGTCGCCCAGCCATGATGCGTCCCGGTGACGCCTGCATCGGTTCCGGTTCCGAAGGTGATTCCCGCCTGACGCAACGCGGCAGTGTTGTTTTGCATAATCGTCCAGCGTCGCAAGCGCGGTGCGTCGCCATTTTCAGCCGAACCCGCAGCGGGTTTGAGCGGTGGGTTTTGCGGAGCCACCAGCGGCGGATTGATCCCGGCTTTTACTGCCGGTTCCAGCACCGCGTCCAGCAGCGGCGTCAGAATGTCACGAGCGCGCGGTTCATAAACAGCCAACGTAGGCGCATACGAAGTTCCGCTGGCTTTCATGGCTTTGAACAATTCTTCGTCAACTGGTTTGTCGCCGATGCCGTGGGCAATGACGTCAACTTTTGCGCGTGCGGCGATTTTTGCTTTGTCCAGCGTGACAGTGTGTGTCAGAACTTCAAGGTTGTTTTTATGCGCTTCGTCAACCAGCGCCGTCAGCGTTTCTTCGTTCATGCTGGTCATATCGGGCGCAGCGCCGTACCGCCAACCATCCGTGAAAACTTTGATGACGTCGGGTTGATAGGGAAGAACTTTACGGACAGCGGCGCGGGCTTCACGGGCAGAGGAAACTTCCAGCGAAAAGAAATCGCCGCGACCGCCTTCGGCTCCGTGGCCGCCGGGTGTGGACATTCGCGCAGCCAAGCTGATTCGCGGTGCCAGGATCGCGCCGGTTTTGATCAGCCGCCGCATCGGTTCAAAGGTTTCCGGGTACGTTCCGAAATCCACCACCGAAGTGACGCCGCAATACAAATAGGCTTTCAGATGCTTGGCCCAATCTCCGCTGACACCACCTCCGCTGGCGTATTGCAGGTGCGTGTGAAGATCGAAAATGCCAGGCATTAACGTTTGACCTTCGGCATTGATGATGCGCGCGCCTGCGGGCGGTTTGGCATCTGGGGAGATAACGGCTTCGATTTTGTCGCCGCGAATGACAACCGTCGCTGGCCGTGGAGCTGCGCCGGTTCCGTCAATCAATGTTGCGCCGACGATTGCAGTCAACTCACTTGCCGGCTGACCCAGGGCAATCGGCTGGCGAGCGTTCGCCGTGAACAGGCCAACACAACACAGCGCGGCACTGGCCAAAACGATGGCAAGCATCGAAGAGCGTTTCATATTCCTCCGTAGCATCTTGAAGTTCTTCCTGAAGTTCTTCACAGGCATTGACGCGTAATAGTGTTGGCCATCTGTCGCCAACCGTCAATAACCTATTTACTTTTCTTTCACTTCAGGGATTTCAGGGAATCAAAACGCGATGCTGTAACTGATGCCCGGTTCGCGGCTATTGGCCAGAACGAACGAAAACGCGTGTCTGCCGCGCGTGTAATTCAACAGCGGATGAACGCGCACGCCGTCGAAAATCACCAGCGCCGAAAAGTTGTTGGTGAAGTAAATGTTTAATCCCCCCACACCCAGAAAGCGATCGTCGTGTGTGCTGTACGCGACGCCCGCATACGGCGCGATCGGCAATCCGGTCAGGTCTTTCAGGTTTTTGCTCAGCGTTGCGTAAAACGATTGGCCATCCGGCGTGCCAATGCGGTCTGAACTGGTTCCAACAATCAGCGCCGGTCGCTTTGAGTTTTCTGTGAGCACCAGCAGATTGGCAATCGGATTGATTTTGGCATTGCCTTCGGCGCGCGGGTTCACCTCTACGCCAGCCGTAAACCTGGGATGAAACCGGTAGGTCAGCGTATTGCGAAATTGAGCACGCGGCACCACGCCAGGAATGACGCGAATCCCGTATGTCCAACGATAGTTGTCTGTGTTTCCTGCCCCGCTCACGGCGCGGCCTTCGCCCGGTCAGAGCGGTCAGCTAGGCACGCTGGACGTTTCGCTTTTTGGTTTGGCTTTGTTGAGCGCGATTTGATCACGCTTTGCCTGTTCGTTGGCTTGGGCGACCAGCTTATCCAGATGCTTTTTGATTTCTTCCTGTGTGATGACGCTTGGAAACAGAGCAGAAATCTTGCCGTCGCGTCCGATGATGACGGTGGCGGGCAAGCCCGGGCCCACGCCGAATTGCAGCATCTGTTCCGTCGTCGCTCCCAGCCAAACAGGGAAGTTGATCGAGGCGTCCTTAATGAATTGGCGAACGGCTTTGACCTCGTTCATTGTGTCGGCTGACGCGCCAACGACTTGCACGCCCAACGCCGCATACTGATTTTGAATCGCCGCCAGATCCGGCATTTCTTTTTTACAAGGCCCGCACCACGTCGCCCAAAAATTCAGAACGACGATGCGCCCGCGCAAACTGCTCAGCCGTTGTTCGACGCCAAACAAATCTTTCAGCGCCAGTTCGGCTTCTTTGCCGACAAAAGCCGACAGGTCTTGCGCGCCCGGCGATCCCAGAACTTTCAGTTCATTCACTTTGACAAACTGTTTTTTCCTGGCGGTGCGAACCGCGCCGTTGATTTCAACTTTCTTGCCGACCAATTCCAGCCAGTTTTTGCCGGGCTTTTTGAACAAGCCTTCTTCCAGTTGGTAAAACGTCGTTTTGCCCGCCGCATCCATCACAGCCAGCAACGTCGGATCGCCTTTGGCAATGCAGTTGGCGGCTTTGGCTACGTCGGCTGGTGTTCCGTAAGCGACGGTGCGGCGGTCAGCTTCTGCCCAGCAATCTTCACAACAAACAATTTGGCCTTCCAGCTTGGCAGTTTTGGCTGGCGGTTGTGCAACAGCGGCAGTTGCGATGGTAAAGAGCAAAAAGAGTAGAAACAGTTTTTTCATAGCGGAGTATTTTTGTGGATGGTAATTGATAACCGGCGCGGATCGTTGAAGACCCGCGCCGCATGTTCGCTTGGTATAAGGATGTCTTTATATCCCAGCCAAACAAGGTTGAGATACTGT
>CAYLJQ010000734.1:0-3692 GCA_964383955.1 uncultured Heliomicrobium sp.
GCGTTCCCGCTTATATCAAAGAAGTTCCCAAGCTGCTGTTCGGTGCGGATTCGCAAGTCATCGCCGAAGGCCGCGTTGTTACAGTCCAAGGTGTCGGCGGTACTGGCGCGCTGAAAATCGGCGCGGATTTCCTTCGCCGCTTTTTGCCGGATTCGCAACTGTGGATCAGCCGCCCGAGCTGGGAAAATCACCAGATGCTGTTTGAAGCCGCCGGATTCAAGGTCAACAGCTATCCGTATTACGACCCGGAAACGCACGGGCTGGATTTCAACGGCATGTTGGAAACGCTAAAAGGTTTGCCCGCAAAAAGCATCGTTGTATTGCACGCTTGCTGCCACAATCCAACCGGCGTTGACCTGACAAACGATCAATGGCGGCTGGTGATTGATGTCGTCAAACAAGCCGACCTGGTCCCCTTCCTGGATTTTGCCTATCAAGGATTTGGCGAAAGTCTGGAATCGGACGCATTTGCCGTCAGAGCGTTTGCCGAAGCCGGAATCCAGTGCGTGATTGCCAGTTCGTTTTCAAAATCCTTCGCACTGTACCGCGAACGCGTCGGCGCAATGACGTTCGTAACCGCCAGCGCCGAAGAATCCAAGCGCGTGCTGAGCCAGGTCAAACGTGTCATCCGCACCAATTATTCCAGTCCGCCTTCACACGGCGCACAGCTTGTGGCGATGGTGTTGGCTGATGCTGAGCTTCGCAAACAATGGGAAGCGGAGCTTGCCGAAATGCGGGAACGCATCTGGCAAATGCGCGGCAAGTTCGTTGCAATGCTTCGCGAAAAAGGCGTCGAACAGGATTTCGGTTTTATTCAAAACCAGCGCGGAATGTTTTCTTACTCCGGCTTGTCGCCAGAAGCGGTCAAAGCATTGCGCGAAAAAAATAGTCTTTATATCGTCGGCAGCGGGCGCATTTGCGTTGCGGCCATGAATGACAACAACATCGGCACCATCTGCGAAGCGATCGCGGACGTGCTGTAACCTCACTTGAGCACCATGAACAATTCAAAATTTTCTCGTCGTGATTTCGTCTCTGCTTCAACGGCGTCTGTGTTGCTGACTGCTGCCAGCGCCAAACGCGTCCTGGGAGCCAACAACAAACTTCGCGTGGGCCTGATTGGCTGCGGCGGCCTGTCACAAGGCGCGCACATTCCTTCGCTTCTGAGCATGAAGGAGTCCGACAATGTGGAAATCGCCGCCGTTTGTGACGTGTACCAAAAGCGTCTGGATCAGGCTGTTTCGAAGACAGGCGCAAAGCCATTCAAGAATTACCACGAACTCCTGGACCAAAAAGACATTGATTACGTTGCCATCATCACGCCGGAACATTGGCACGCCAAAATGACGATTGATGCAGCCGACGCGGGCAAACACATTTATTGCGAAAA
Organism: uncultured Heliomicrobium sp.; assembly: GCA_964383955.1. GTDB lineage: Bacteria > Acidobacteriota > Blastocatellia > RBC074 > RBC074 > RBC074. The sequence goes on from CAYLJQ010000734.1 coordinate 1,391, forward strand.
ACCCATGACCTGGTCCATTGAGCAGGCAAAACAAGTGGTCGCCAAAATCAACCAGACCAAAGTCAAAATGCAGGTCGGCGTGCAAGGAATGTCTGACGATTCGTATGACACCGCCAGGAAGATGATTAAGGAAGGCAAGATTGGCCGGCCAATTCAGGCGCAAATTGATTATTCGCGAAACCACAAAGGCGATTTTTGGGTTGCCGACCCGGAAGAAATGGATAAAGACGTAAAACCCGGTGTGAATCTGGACTGGAATGCGTTTTTGGGGCCTGCCCCCAAACGTCCGTTTGATTTGGATCGTTTTCTGCACTGGCGGCGGTACTGGGATTATTCGGGCGGCATTGCCACGGATTTGTTTGTCCACCGTGTGACGCGAATGATTCGCGCTCTGGATCTGAAATTTCCGGATCGTGTCGTCGCCACTGGCGGCAAGTGGGAATTCCGAAACAGCGCGGCGGAAATCCCGGACACCTTCAACATGATGCTGGATTACCCGGAAGGATTGACGGTTGTGGTGCTGTCTTCGATGGCAAACTCCGAACCGATTCCGCACGTCATTCGCGGCCACGAAGCGACGCTGGAATTCACGCGCAACGGTTTTGTCATTCGTCCGGAAGGCCGCCTGAACAAAGCAGGCGACAAAGAAATCATCACGCACAAGAAATCCGGCGGCGAAGACATCACGCTTCACCACCGCAATCTGCAAGGCGCGATCCGCAATGGCGAGGCGATCAAGACTGATGTGATGACCGGTTATTACGGCGTGGTCGCGGTGCGAATGGCGACTGAAGCCTTCCGCAAAAACAGATATATGAAGTGGGATGCGCGGCGCGAACGGCCTTACACGGCCTGAGATTTGATTTCAATGGCGACTGCTTCTGAAGCGACGTTGTTGAACATCAACACAAGCGTTGTCGCGCCAGTTTCGATTCCAGCGGGCAACTGCGCATCAACCTGGTAACTGGCAATGTCGGTTACAAAACCAACAAAAGTCGGCGAGATCAAATGCTCGCCGACTTTTACATTTACGTTGTCGCCACTGGCAGCCTCGGTCAATCCCTCGACGAACAAACGTAGCAATGACTTCGGACCGCTGGCGTGAATTTCCGCCTGATAATCGAATCCGTTTCTGACTGTCACGATTTTGGGAGCGGCGGGTTTGGCATCAATCAATTCAACTTCGTAACCCGGCGAGGCTTCGCCGCTTTCAAGCTGTACTTCAACAATGACTTTGCCGCTGGTCGTTTCTTTCGGAATTCGAGCTTCAATGTACGTTAATTGATCGAATGATTGACCGAATTGTCGCCGCAATTCTTCGTCAAAATGCGGACGCGGACGGCCCACGTAACGCGGCGTGATGGCTTTGCCGCCCAAACTCACTTTTAGGGTGTTCGCGTCAACCGATTCCCTGTCCAACCCAGAAACGATCAGCGACAGCCAAGCCTCGTCGCCTCCAGTTGGAATTGTTCTGATTGCCGAATTATCAGCCCGTGCATGAAACTCAATTCGATAATTTTTCTTCGTGTCCTCTTCGTGTGTCTTCGTGGGAGCAAAAACCTTTTTCGGCTTTCGCATCATCGTCCAGCAAAACATGGTGTCGCCGCCATAAACGCTGATGAGTTGCGCACCAAGTTCCCGCGCCAAACCGCGCGCTTCGGCTTCAGTAAATGTCGCGCCCGCCCAGGTGTTTTTTTCGGTTTCAGCGTAACTTTGCGCTTCGACGCCGTTGGTGTGAATGCGGAGAATGCCGCCAGGTTTGACCACTCGATAGGCGTCGCGAATGTTCGATTCGATTACTGCTTTGCTTGGCACGTGCTGAAAAACGTACGCCGAAAAGGCCACGTCGAAGTAATCGTTTGGCAACGCGGCGAAATCCACTCCGCTGGTTTCGTGCAAGTGAACATTTGGCAAATGGCCAAGCCGCTGGCGTGCTTGCCGGATCATTTCGCCGGAAACATCTGTCGAATGAACTTCACCAAAGATCGCCGCCAGATGTTTTGTCATTCGTCCAATGCCGCAGCCGATTTCCAAAAACTTCAGTTCGCGCGGATCCCGCCCGCCTGTCATCAAAACCAGTTCAGGCAAAATCAGCGTGTTGATTTCGTTTAAGCCCGTCGCGTCGAATTCATCTTCGGTTTGATCCAGCCGAACGGTGTTGATGTACCATTTGGAATTTTCCTGTGCGCGATGGTTCCAATCGCGCTTCATAACTTTGGCAAATTCGCCTGCTGCCTTCTCTTCAACGGTTTGACTACTCATTCTCTTTCCTGAATCCTTCTCGCGTTCGATCTTTTCGGAG
>CAYLJQ010000735.1:0-3686 GCA_964383955.1 uncultured Heliomicrobium sp.
AAACCTGCGCGATCAGGACGGCGGAAACCAGCTTGCGCTTTTTCACCTGTCAGGTGTTGCCAGCTTGCCGGAACTGGCAAAAATGCTGGAATTTACTCTGGAAGAATTCGTCGTCATCTGGAACCAGTTGCCCATTGATGATCTGTCTTTGGCTACACGACTTGGCGTTACACGGCAACAAGTCATCAATTTACGATTATCGGCGCGCCGCCGTTTAGCGCGCCACTTAAATCCGGCAAAACTTTTTTAGCCTCGCGGCAATATACGTTGCCGATCACCGTCTTGACCTGGAGAGAACGAAGATTAAACAGAAGTGAACGAACATATTTCCGACAATCAGTGGCAGAACTACCGAAAAAGCACCTTGACGGCAGCGGAGTTATTACAATTCGACGCGCATCTGCAAATATGTGTCGCGTGCCAGACTCGCTTGGCCGAACACGAACAGGTTGCGAACAGTTTTGCGGCGTTACGTTTGGATTTGTCTGAGGCGATGGCGGAACTCAATGCTCATCTTGAGTACGAAGAACTCGCCGCGTATCTGGATCATCAACTCACGCCGCCAGACCTGAACCGAGTGGAAACGCATCTGCAAAGCTGCAAAAACTGCGCGGCTGAAGTCGAAGACTTGCGCGCTTTCCAGCAGGAGCTTGACGCGCCAAACGCAACCAACAAATCGGCCAGACCCTTTCGGCCGACGGATTGGTCGCAATCTTGGTGGCAAGCCTTTTCCTGGCGATGGGTGATGCCATTGGTTGCTGTAGCGGCCTGTTTGCTTATCTTCTGGTTCGAAGCGCGAATGCTGCGCCCCGGCAACGTTGAAACTCCTGAACAAAAAGAAATCGCAAAAATCACTGAGCCTTCGCCGACTGGAAAGATTCCGTCGGAGTCATTGATTGCCTCCATCAACGATGGAGCGTCGAAAATCACGCTTGACACCGCTGGCAATCTGGGCGGCCTGCCTGAGTCCAATTCAACTCAACAACAATTGGTGATTGCGGCGCTCAAAAGTGGCAAGGTCACTTTGACGCCCGCGCCCGCTGGATTAAAAGCGCGAGCGGAAACGTTGTTGGGCGATTCTGGCAATGAGGAAAGCTTTGCGCTGATTTCTCCAGTGGGCAAAATCGAACTATCGCCGCGTCCGCAACTGCGTTGGCAAGTGTTGGCCGGGGCAATCAGCTATCGCGTCACGATCTTTACGACCAATTACGACACTGTTGCGCAGAGCGAATCCTTGACCGGAACCTTCTGGTCACCACCTCGCTCATTGGCCGGCAATCAAATCTATCTGTGGCAAGTCATCGCAATTAAAGACGGGCGAGAAATCAAAGCTCCGGTCGCTCCCGCGCCCGAAGCTCGGTTCAAGATTCTGGACCAATCCAAAGCCAAAGAAATCGCAGCGGCGCGAGGCTCTCATTTGTTGCTGGGATTATTGTACGCTCAAGCAGGAATGCGCGATGAAGCCGAACGCGAATTACAGATTCTGGCTAAGGAGAATCCACAAACGCCTATTGCCCAACAGTTGCTGGATAATTTGCGCGCTCAGTTTCGCCCACCGCGCACATAAGTAATGGAATCAAATTAACTCTACCAGTTGATCACTTCACCGCAGAGGGCAAGCCAAAAACTTTGCGAAGCCCTCTGCGAAACCTCTGCGGAACTTTGCGCCTCTGCGGTGAGAGGTTCAAACGAGCTTTATCTTCGCCCCGTGCGTGGATTTGTTTAATTTTTATGCCTAACCAACATTACAGTCCGTCACCCATCACGACAAAACCAGCCCAATAAAACGGATGGCGATAAGCTTCACTAGCCAGCAGTTTCAGTGATGCCGAACGCAAGGCTTCGGCTTTGGTGGATTGCGGAGCCACATTCAACCGGCGATGGAATTCAATCATGAGCTGTGCCGTGCTGGCAGATTCGACCTTCCACTGGCTGGCAACGGTTGTCGGGCAACCGGCGACAAACAACGCCCAGGTCAAACCCAGCAAGCCCTCTCCCGCTCCAACGCGACCTCGCGCGGTTTCGCAGGCCGAAAGCACGACCAGTTCAGCTCGCAAATCCATACGCATCAATTCCCAGGCTTCAAGCAAACCGTCTTCACGCGCGTCATTGGCTGCCAACATCAGGTGTGAATACAGCGGTGCGCTGTCGCTCAGCACTCCGTGAGTGGCGAAATGCAGCACGCGCGCTTGTCCCGCTTCGGCTTTCAAACGTGTTTCGCTGGCTTCAGACGCGATGTAAATCTGGCTTTTGTCAGGGCCATACAGCCGTGGCAAAGCCTTTACTTCGCGCTCAGCCTCAGGCAAAGGCGCAAGCGTAGTCCCGCGCAAAGCGAGTTTCGGCATTTCAATTTGGCGCGCGTTTAATTGCGGATTTCCAAAAGCCAGCAAACCGTTGGCTTTTGGACGAGAGCGTTGCAATTTCATTTCGCGTAAAACGGTAAGCGACGGCGCGTAAGCGATGGCGTAAGTTTCCAACAAGTGGCGACCTGTTTCAGTAACCAGCGCTTGAAAAGGCAATTCCCAAAGTGTCGTATCAGGCACAATCAGCAACCGAGTTTTGCCTTGCAAGAAAGCTCGCGCCGGAGCCAGCAACGAATCATACAAGGCGCGAGCAGCCGGTTTGTAAGCCGGGTCGCGCGCAGCCAGCAGTTCCCTGAATGCTTCGGCGCGTTGCGCCAACTGTTCTCGCGTTAGTTTGAGCTCAAACACCTTGAGCGCAGCCTTTTGATCCGAGCGCGTCAGCACAAACAGAAACACCTGATCACCGGCGACAGCAAATTCCAGACAAGCCGTTTGCGAATCCAGCAAAGCGTTGGCTTCGGTCAAATTGATAAGCTGCGCCGAGCCACGCTGGGCGCGCAATTCCGGGTGCGTCGTGAAAATCTGCGTCTCAAAAGCTTCGCGTGTCAGTCGCGCCTGATCCCTGCGCCTGGTTAATTCAGCGGCGCGTCCGGCGTCAGGTTTGTCGGCGGCGAGTTCCGTACGCAGCTGCGCATTAAAATTCGCAAGAGCTTCAGCCAATTCGTGTTCGCGTTGTTGTTCGGCTGAAGTCAGTGATTTTGTTATCCGCGCTTCTGCGCCTTGCAACACATCCAGCAACACGCGAGCTTTCATTCGTTCGGCCAATGCCAACGCTTCGGCCTGTCGTTGCTGTTGAACAAGCAACGGCAACAAAGCCTGATGCGCATTGAGCCGCGTGCTGTAAAAGCTCTGGCGCGCGCTTTCATTGCCAGCGGTTTGCCCGCGCAGCTTTTCGACAATCTGTATGGCTTGATTGAACGCGCGTTCTGCTTCAGCGAATTGATTCAACGCCAGATGCGCTCGCCCTGCCACAACGTAGAAGTCGGGAAAGGCGTCTTCGTGTCCTAACGCGATGGCTTCTTTTTGAAATTGTTCTGTGGCTCGCAATACGGCGGTAAAATCACCGCGTGCGAGTTGCAATCGGGCACGTTCTGCATTCAAGTCAAGCAAATTCACCCGCAGCGCCGCGGCTTGGGCAAGTTTTACGGCCTGTTGCAAGGCCTCTTCAGCGGCGGCAAATTGTTTTTGCTGGCGATAAAAGCTCGACAGAGATTCATAAATTTCGGATTGCGCTTTTTGGTCATCGTTGGTCTGCGCGTATTGCAGCGCTTTTTGCCAGGCAGCCAGAGCAAGTTCCGGCCGGTTTTCAGCTTCGTACAAATC
>CAYLJQ010000736.1:0-3685 GCA_964383955.1 uncultured Heliomicrobium sp.
CAAGCTAAGAGGCGGGTTTAGCTGCACTGCCGGACTTTTTCACATAGAAAGATTCGATCCTTTGGGGAACCATCATATCGCTGTGATCAGGCTGAATCTGGACAGCATCAATCAGGCGTATGTTGGTCCGGAAACCATGAAGGCAAATGGTTTTGTGCCATTTCTGGGGTTGGAGAAGGAAGAACGCTACGCAGAAGTTCTTGGGCATGAACTTGCACATGCGGTCCACATTCTGACGGATTTGGATCGGTCGCGCCTGGTTGAAGACATCGTTCAGGAAACCAACCAACTGCTGCTCACTCTACACCAGCGCCCGAGGTCTGGTGGGATTGCTGCCGATCTGAAACGCCGGATATTCAAACGGGATGCCTTGCTCAAATCCCTGGAAAAGCAGGCCGAAGGGGTGGAGAAAGTGATTTGGCAGGAACTTACTGCCACCAAATCACTTACAGCTGCACGTCAAGCGGGCAGGAAATAAAAAGTCAGTCCCAAAATCGTATAAACAGCCAGAAGCAGCACACCTTCCATCCAGTTCGATTCGCCATCTTGGGCAATCAGCGCCACAATCAAAACCGATACTGAAATGGCGACCACTTCCAGGGAAGAGAAGATCAAATCCATTGGTGTGCCAAAAGCGTAGCTGGCAAATACCAGCACGGGAGCCACAAACAGCGCCACCTGCATGCTGGAGCCGATGGCAATGTTTAACGCCAAATCCATTTTGTTTTTCATTGCTACCAGAATGGCTGTCGAATGTTCGGCGGCATTTCCGATGATGGCGACCAAAATCACGCCGACAAAAATCTGAGTCAGCCCAAGCGTGTGAGAAGCTTCTTCAACAGCGCCAACCAGAAATTCGCTCATGACAGCGACCAGGATCGTGGCTGCCAGCAAGACCAAAATGGATTTGGTTTGGCTCCAGCCGTGTGTGCCGATGGCTTGCTGCTCTTCCGGTTCATCAACGCCGCCGGTGTACAGATGCGAATGCGTTTTCAGCGTGAAAACCAGACTCAGCGCATAAGTGATGATCAGCACAACGGCGATTTCCAGGCTCAAATCGTGTTCGGCCGTGGGATTGTTTTTGACCAGCAAATGAAAAACCGCAGGCATCAATAAGCCAACGGCAGACAGGGCTAGCATTGTTGAACCAAGTGTGGCCGCGGTTTTGTTGAAAAGCTGCCGGGGATATTTCACTCCGCCAACCAAAATGCTCAGACCAAGCACCAGAAGAATGTTGCCGATGATGGAGCCGGTGATTGAAGCTTTGACGACTTCAAACAGCCCTTTTCGCAATGCCATCAAGGCGATGATCAATTCTGCCGCGTTGCCAAACGTTGCGTTCAGCAATCCGCCGACTCCCTGCCCCAGCTTTTCCGCCAAATGTTCTGTTGCGCGTCCCATCCATCCGGCCAATGGAATGATCGCCAGCGAAGAAGCGGCAAAAATTGCAATTGGGCTGGCGTGCATAAATTCCAAAATTGCGGCAACAGGCACAAAGATCAGCAGCCAGTTCAGCAGATTTTTGGGCGCAAATAGATTTTTCAACATGATTGCTTGGGCAGAGCGTTCCCGCACCGCTTGAGTCGCAAATGGTCAAACGGCTCAGCCTGAAGTCCCTTTCCTGTCAGATTTTAGTGTTGTGATAAAGCGGGCGGATTATAGAAATCGAAATTGAGTTAGTAAAACTGACCTTGTGTTTTTTTAGTGCGTTTTGTCACTGCGAAGATGTTTGTTAAGCTTCAGCCGTCACAAAAATCACTAAAGAAATTCAATTCGACCAACTGGAAGGAGACTCGTATGCGAAAAATTTCTACCTTGGCTTTGCTACTTACAGGTGTTGTATTGGCAATAGCTGTTTCTGGTTCTGACGCCTTTGCTCAAACCAAATCGAAAACGACCAAACGAAAAGCAGTCAAGCCTGCGGTCGTGAAACAAACGTCCATCCCGCGCGGCACGGAACTGAAGATTCGTTTGGAAAACGAAATTGACACTAAAGAATCGAAAGACGGCGACCGCTTTACGGCAGTCGTTCTGACGCCCAGTAAATATGCTGACGCAACCGTCGAAGGTCACATTACCCAAGTCAAAAAATCCGGGAAGCTGACGGGCAAAACCGAATTGTCGCTGGCGTTTGATCGCATCAAGCTGCGCACCGGAGAAAATATCGTTTTTGACGCGCAAGTCGTTCAAGTCATCGGCGAAGATTCTGCCAAGAAAGTTGATGAAGAAGGCAACATCGAAAGCGGCAGCAAAGGAAAAACCACGGCTGTCCGCGCTGGCGGCGGCGCAGCGATAGGCGCAGTAATCGGCGGTATTGCTGCTGGCGGCAAAGGTGCAGCTATCGGCGCTGGCATTGGCGCAGCGGCTGGTGCGGGTTCCACCTACATCCAAGGCAGCAACAAAGTGAAGTTGGATGCGGGAACGGAAATCATGATCAGATCAACCCGCTAACCTGAAATCAGAATGCTGAAAGGTGAATGATAAAGTCGCGTGAATTCATCATTCATCCTTCGGCGTTCATCATTCCCCATGAACCTCGAACGCTATTCCCGCCAAATCCTTTTCCACGGCATAGGCAAAGCAGGTCAAGAGCGGCTGGTCGCTAGCCACGCAGTCATTATTGGCTGTGGCGCGCTTGGCTCCATGCAGGCCGAGATGCTGGCGCGTGCCGGCGTTGGGAAGCTGCGGTTGATTGACCGCGACTTCATCGAAGAATCGAATCTGCATCGCCAGGTTATGTTTGACGAAAGCGACGCCGCCGAACGCTTGCCCAAAGCCATCGCTGCTGCAAACCGAATCGCCCGCATTAATTCCGACGTCCAGGCCGAAGCGATCGTCAAAGACGTCAACTACTCCAACATTGAAGCATTGATCCGTGACGCCGATGTTGTGCTGGACGGAACGGACAATTTCGAAGTGCGCTATTTGCTGAATGATGCGGCGGTAAAGCTTGGCAAAATTTGGCTTTACGGTGCAGCAGTTGGTGCTTACGGCGTGCAGATGACGATTCGTCCGGGAATCACGCCTTGTCTGCGGTGTGTGTTTTCCGAAATGCCGCCGCCAGGAACTTCGCCGACTTGCGATACGGCGGGAGTCGTTTTGCCGATCATCGCCACCATCGCTTCGTATCAAGTTGCCGAAGCGATCAAAGTTTTGACTGGCCAGCTTGAAAAGCTGCACGGGTCGTTGCTGCAATTCGATCTGTGGCAAAACACCTTCACGAAATTGAAAATGCGCCAGCGAACTGCCGATTGCCCCGCTTGCCAGCAACGCAAGTTTGAATTTCTCTCTGCGCGAAGCGGGCAGTTGGCGACATCGTTGTGTGGCCGCAACTCGGTTCAAATTACACCTGCCGTCAGCCACCAGATTGATTTGGCGGAATTGGCCGACCAACTGCGCGATGTCGGCGAAGTCAGCTACAATCGCTTTTTGCTGAAACTGAAAACGGCGGAACACGAAATCACCGTGTTTACAGACGCGCGCAGCATCATCAAAGGCACGGATGATCCGGCTGTCGCCAGAACTCTTTACGCCAGATATATAGGAGCTTAAGTCGTGACCGAGGTTGGGATTATCAAGAACATCTTTCGTTATCCCGTAAAATCCATGGCGGGTGAATCACTGGAAAGCTGCTTGCTGGGATGGCACGGACTGGAAGGCGACCGGCGATTCGCGTTTCGCCGAA
>CAYLJQ010000737.1:0-3683 GCA_964383955.1 uncultured Heliomicrobium sp.
GTCATTTTTGAAAAGCAATCGGAAGTGAGTGATGCAATGACCCCGCAAGTATCCTACATCATGACTTCGCTGATGCAGGATGTGCTGGCTTATGGAACCGGAACACGTGTCAAGCAGTTTGGGATTACCAGTCCTGTGGCAGGAAAAACCGGAACTTCGCGTGATGGATGGTTTGCCGGATATTCGCCCAATCTGGTTTGTGTGGTTTGGATTGGGTTTGACGACAACTCGGATTTTGGGGTGACGGGCGGATCAACCGCCGCGCTGGTTTGGGGAGATTTTATGGCGCGGGCTTTGGCGCTTCGCCCTGAACTCGGCGGACAATTTGAAGTGCCATCAACCGGGTTGGTGACGCAATACGTCAGCCCGCTTGGGGAAGCAGCAAAACTGGATACTCCCGGAGCCAGGCAGGAAATCTTTTTGAGCGGCACGCAAAACGGTGACGCGGAAGTCTTGGTTCCGCCGCCGGTTTCAGCCACACCTGCGATTCCACAATCTGCTTACGGCCAGGTTTACGGACAGACGGCCTCTATCGAAGCGCCCGCGGGTCAGCCGACACCCTATCCTCCAGCATCAGGAAGCACAGGGAGCGGAGCACCAATTTATGGACAAAACCCTGCGGACCGAATGATTCCTACCGCTCCGGAGGCAAAAGGGAAAGTTTCGCTGAGCCAGCCGACGCCAACCCCGGATAATCGTTCGATCTTTCGTCGTGCAGGCGATGCAATTCTGGCTGCTGTTTCTACGAAGCCAACGACGCCTGCTCCGGTTCCGGCAAATACCCAGACAACGCCGCAGAAGGCTTCTACAGCAACAAGCCCGAAAGGAACACCTTCGACAGCAATTCCGCGTCAGACACCCTGGCACGCTCCGCTCACAAATCCGCAACAAGCGGGAACAAAATCGGCGGCAACAAAACCGCCCGCACAGCAACCGTCGCTCAGGTATTCGAATGGAACAGTTGGACCTACGCCTTGGCCCGCGCCACTTTCCCGGCAAACGCAGGCAGCTCCGGCAAAAGGGGCCACCCCTAAACCGAGCGTAAGCGCGACTAACAAGCTGTCTGCTGATTCACGAACAAGACCGCGCGTGGTTGCGACGCCGACTCCTGTGCCCACAAAAGCGGCAAAATCTTCAAAACCTCCGGCAAACCAGGTTGCCAAAGTGAAGCCAACGCCAAAGCCCGTGGTGAAAAAAGAGCAACCGCCGCCAACGCCAATTCCTGTGCCTGTAGCGGTCACCAAAAAACAATTCAATATTGAAGTTTGCGCGGTTAGCGGATTTATTCCCGTGAAAGGGCTTTGCACGACCAGAGTGCGAAAGTCATTTAACCTGGGCGAAGAGCCCACCAGAACCTGCTCATCAGACCGCCACAGATGAAGTCGTAAAAAAGAAACGGCGCAGTTTGGCTTGAAAGCTTCAAAAGTTTCAGTCCAAAACTGCGCCGTCCTGTTTTTGCGTGTAACGGTTTCGCTTACTTTTTAAGTGTGCGGATGTGTTTTACCAGCGCCGCCACCTGAGCCGGTTTCAGTGTGTCCTTGAAACCGGGCATGATGCCTTTGCCTTCGTTTATGGCTTCGGTAATTGCCTTGTCGTCATTGGCGGCATGCCATTTTTCAGTTGTCATATCAGGCGGCTCCAGGCTTTCAATGCCTTTGCCATCGGCGGCATGACATTTTTTGCAATGCTGCGTCCAAAGCGGTCCGGCATCCACGCCCTTACCAGCAGCCTTGCCAGCCGGAGCTTTCTTGGCGGGAGCTTTTGCTTTTGTTTGCGCCGAAACGGCCAGCGAAATCAAACCCGCCAGGGTCAGCAACACTACCAAAATTGAAAGTTGTCTTTTCATCGTCTTTGTCGAACTCCTGAAAGAAAATGTGTTTATGTCCAAAAGGGTTCGGACTCGAAGCAATCCTAAATCCTAAGGGACTACTCCGGCAACTCCTCTTGTTGTGGTTCTGGCAAAAAGAAGCTCAGAATCAGATTTCCGGCGTAAACCAGAAATGCCACTGCGGCTGCCGCGTATGCCAGCTTCATCGAAGGAGCGCTACCCGGCATTGTTGCCAGTAATTGCGTGGTTAGCAGCGGAGCCGACGCGCCGATCATTCGTCCACCGATGTTGGCCGCAAAGCTTTCGCCTGTCCCGCGCAAATGCGTCGGGTAAACGCGCGGCAGATAATTTCCCCAGAAGCTTAATTGCGCGACGGTGAACAACCCTGCCAGAAACATTCCCCATTTCAGCAATGCCAGATTGCTGGTCGCCGGATAGATGAACACCAGCGGAACCAGAATGAGTCCCGGAATTAGGAAGACACGCAGCAGATTTCGACGCGACAAAATGCGAATCGCCAGAAACGCCAGCAAGAAGCGTCCCAGCAAGCCTCCGATTTCTTGATAGAGTTGCGTATTGGCAACCGCGCCCGAAATCAGTTTCTGGCGCTCCAGCGGCGGCAGCGTAGCGTCCACTTGAACCAGCGCAGGCACGATTTGCGGAATTTGCTGGATCGCGCCGAAGGCCGCCCCCAAACTGCAGGCGAACATCGCCGCCGTAATAATCGTCGTTTTGCGATATTTGGGCACGAACAGCTCGCCCAGGCTTGGACGCCTCAACGTTCCCGCCGCTTTCTTTTCCGCCCAGACCGGAGATTCCGGCAGGAAAGGCCGGATGATGATCAATGGAATCGCTGGAATCAGGCCGGAAATCAACAGGTAGCGCCAGTTATCGTGTCCGCCGTGAATTGCCGGTAGCGATGCGGAAATTTTGGCAATCAGCGCGGCCATTGCGCTGACCAGAACGCCGCCCAGAGATGAAAAGGCCTGCGTGTAACCCAGTACTGATTCGCGCTGTTTGGGATGGGAAAACAGTTCTGCCAGCCACGCCACCGCCGCAACAAATTCGACGCACACACCGATGAACGTCGTGCAGCGGAAAAACAACAACATCGGCAGTGAGGTCGAAAAGCCAGCGGCGAAGGCTGAAAACGCGTAAACCAGAATGCTCCAGGTCAGCACGCGCCGCCGCCCCAGCCGGTCAGTTAAATACCCGCCCAGCAATCCGAAAATGCCGCCGGAAACCGCTGGGACATAAAAAAACAGATCACGCCAGTAGTTGTAATCCGGGCTGCCGAAGGCGTAACCCCCAAGCTTCATGACTGCATCGCGAATAATCAGCGGCAGCATCAAGAGTTCGTAGGTGTCGAACGCAAACCCGATGACCGCGATAATGCAAATCAGCCATTGAACCGTCGTCAGACGTGGGGCGGTGGTGGAGGAATCGTTTGCCATAGGATGTTTTTAGCCTTCCTGTTTTCCTTCAATCGCACACAGCAGCACGCCAGCGGCAATACCCAATCGGCGATCAAGCCTGTGCTGCGAGTCGAGCGAAAAATCCAGCGTTAGTTTGGTAACAAAAGGGTTGAAGTTCTGTTTGAATTCGGCGACCAACGCGCCGCTAATCTGTATGTTATACGTTTGCGGAATCAGGTTGGTTACGAAGCGACGCAGAAAAGCCAGGAAGGCGTTCTCTTCCTGAATGTTGCCAATTTCGCGGTCGTAAGGGTCCATGATGATCCATTCGTCGCGGAACATGGATTTCCAGCCTTTGCGTTTCAGACCGCCGACTTTATGTCCTGTCATCGTATCCACCACATCGTAAGCGGCGGCAAAATCCATGATTTTTCTGGCTT
>CAYLJQ010000738.1:0-3682 GCA_964383955.1 uncultured Heliomicrobium sp.
AACGTGGGAAGATCAACGCAGCAAAGCCTTATTGCCGAAGCTGCGAAGCGTCTATGCCTGGTTGCCAGCCATCTCACCGCCGATCACGTCACCGTCATTTCAAAGGGCCAGATGATGATCAAGACAAATGTAAGATCACGGCGTTTCGTTCTACTCCTGCTTGGAGTTTTATCGGCAGCAGTTTCGTGGAAGTGTTTTGAGACCAGTTCGGCTGCAAGAGCGGCTGGCATGATGTTCAATGACATTGCCCGCGCTGAAACAGTTTTCAACACGGATTTTGCCTCTGCCGGTTTTGGCGGAATGCGCACGGTGGGCACTGGCTCTATTTCGCTCAGTGGAGTTTCTGGGCAGGTGACAAAGGCGCTGCTGTACTGGCACGGTCCAACAAATTCTTTAGAAGCTTCGGCCAACGCATCGGTCACGTTTAACGGCACGAACATTACTGGAGCGAATATCGGCTTTTCACAGGCGAACTGCTGGCCGTTTACAAACAGTCAAGCCTACCGCGCTGATGTCACTTCACAGGTCAAAGGAAACGGGACTTATTCGCTTGGCAGCTTCCGGAAAAACAATGCGGAAGTGAACGGCGCTTCGCTGATCGTCTTTTTCGATGACGGAAATCCTTACAACAATCGTGACGTGGTGATGTTCCATGGCAACGATTCAAACCGGCCTAACGAATTTGATGCGGACGGATGGACGGCCACGCTTCCTGGCATCAATTACTCCGGGGGCAATGCAAGGATCCAATTGCATGTCAGCGACGGACAGGCTGCGCCGGAAGACGGCCTGAAGGTGAACGGAAAGGTACTGACGGAAGCCGGTCCAAATTTTTCCGGAGACACTGTGCCGATTGGTACAGGTTGCTGCGGCCCAGCGACTACTGGCAGCACTGGCGGACTGTGGGACATCAAAAATTACAATCTGGTGCCGTTTCTAACGACGGGGCAAAACACCGTGACGTTGACCACAGGCTACCAAAACGACTGTTTGTCGTTGATCGTTGCCCTGATTGATTTGCCTGTCGGAGCCGCGCCGCCTCCGCCGGATTCCACCGCTGATCTGGCTGTTTCCTTGAGCGCTTCGCCGAATCCGGTTTTCGGCAACAGCAATCTGACGCACACAATTACAGTCAGAAACAATGGCTCGACAGCGGTAAATTCCCCTGTCTTGTCTACGAATCTTTCATCGCAAACAACGTTTCTTTCCCTGACAAAACCGGAGGGTTGGAATTGCAGCGTTCCGGCGGTTGGCAGTTCAGGCGCGATTTCCTGCTCGGTGTCGTCAGTCGGGGCAAATGCCACGGCGACCTTCACGCTGACGACGCTGGTCGTTTGCGCGGTTGCGGATGGGGCGACAATCAGCCAAACCGTCAGCGTCCAATCCGGCAACGATTCCAATTCAGAAAACAATTCGGCCACGGCAACAGTCACGGCAAAAAGCGTTTTGTCGCAGGCCAGAGTCGTGATTGCCAACGGCAAACCGGCTTTCGATTTCGGGCCAGTTGCTGCGTTGCGTGAAGTTAACTCCAGCGCGCCTTCGGATACGTTCATTATTGAAAATCCAGGCTGTGCGCCGATCAGTCTCAGGTTGCAACGCATCGGCGTGGATGTAACAAGCGGCAAGATTATTGACCCTGATGACAGTGCAATCTTTTCCTTGTTCCTGGTCAATGGAAATGGTTCCGAAACACTTGTGCCAACAAATCCCGGGGCGCTGGTGTTGCAGCTACCAGGTGGGCAAACCCAAACGTTCCGGCTGCGATTTCACCCCTTAATTCCGATTTTGTCAGGCAAAACCTCAGGCCTGTTTGCCAATCAGGCAATTCCCGACGTCATCAATTCACAACTGATTATTTCTCAGGCTGGTAGCCCGCCCATTGTGCTCAATGCCACCGGGCGCGTAGCGACACCAGTGCAGTTGATTCATCCGAATGATTCGAGGTTATCACCGTTGATTGTATTCACGCGCACCGGCGTCGAATACACGGTTGAATGTTCCGCACACGATCCGAACCTGGATTTGTATTTGGCGCGATACCAGTTTTTTGATCAGAGCGACCGGCCCATCGGTTCGCCAGCGGATGTGGATTTGGTGCAGCCGATTGCGCAGCGGGGGTTGGTGCGCGGACAAAGCTTCACCATCATTCAGAAGTTTGCAGGCCTTCAGCAATTGAATGTGGCCAAAGTTCAGGTGACTTTGTTTGATCGCGAAACGAATGTCGTATCGGCCAGAACTGCGCTGGGAACAGCCGAACCTGGGTTGGCAAACGTTTCGGCGGCAAGCTATCTGGCGACCGGGTTGACCAGCGAATCCGTGACTGCGGCTTTTGGCGCGAATTTGTCATCGAATGTTCAAGTGGCTTCAACCGTCCCGCTTCCAACTTCGCTGGGTGACACTTCTGTCAGAGTGCGTGACGGCGCAGGAACCGAACGGCTGGCACCGCTCTTTTTCGTTTCGCCCAACCAGATCAATTACCAGATGCCGCCCGGAACGCGAGTTGGCGCTGGAACCGTGACCGTAGTTCGGGGCAATCAAGTTGTTGCCCGCGAAACTGTGCAGGTTTCCGCCGCGGCTCCGTCGCTGTTTTCCGCCAACGCAAACGGCCTGGGAGTCGCTGCGGGTGTGGTCTTGCGCACTTCATCAAGCGGCATCACGCAGCAGTTCGAACCAATTTCCCGCTATGACCAATCGCGTGGCCAGTTTGTTTCGGTTCCGTTGAGTTTTGGTTCGCCGAGCGAACAGGTTTTCCTGGTCGTTTTTGGCGCGGGTCTGCGCTTTAGAAATGCGGGCAGCCAGTTGAGCGTCAAAGTCGCAGGGGTGGATGCTCAAGTGCTTTACGCTGGCGCGCAAGGCGAATTTGTCGGACTCGACCAGGTCAACATTTTGCTACCGCGAAGTTTGGCAGGGCGCGGAGAAGTTGACGTTGTCGTAACGCTCAATGGCAAACAGTCTAATGCGGTCAAAGTCAATATGGGCGGAAGCGCGGGAGCAACGCTGAATCTGACAGAGCGCATAAGCGTTCAGCCAGGCGAAACAGACGCCGAAAGACTGCCGATTTTGCGTTTGCCGGTGATCAACCTACCCGCGACCGTGCGCAATTCCAACCCACCGTTCAACAACAAGCGGAACAAATAAGCCTAGGAGAAATGACGATGAAGAGAACAAAAATTAACTCCACACTTGCCATCTTTGCCCTATGTTTCAGCTTGCTGATCAACGGTTTGCCGCATGGCGCGCGCGCCAATTCGTCAAGGATCGGTGAAGCATTTGAACTTGGAGAAGTCGTTGAAGCGCCAGTAGACTCTACGGCCTATGTTTCGCTCGGCGAAGCCGGAAGCGTGGTGCTGGCCAGCGGCGCAAAAGCTAGGCTGGCAACGTATGCCGACGGCACCAATCCCAGTGGGCGCACGACGGTTGTCGCTTCGGTCATTCAGGGAGACGTGATTGTCCGGTTGGAGCCGCTAGCTCGCGCTTATGTCAAAGTCGGAAACTCGATTTTCTCGCCAGGAACGGGTTCGCTATTTCATGCGGGCATCAAAAACGGCGCTGCTTTCCTGTCGGAATTGGGCGATTGGGGAATCAAAATTCCAACTCGTGTGTTGATGCCCGATTTGGGCAAGTGGACATTGCGGACTCCGCTGGCTTCCATTTTGAATTTGCCCGAACTTCGCGCTGAAAC
>CAYLJQ010000739.1:0-3680 GCA_964383955.1 uncultured Heliomicrobium sp.
GCATTGAAATCGCTTGGTTACGACAACCTCTCTGTCAACAAGCTGATGCAGATGAAAATCCATGGCGTAAGCGAACAATACATCAAGGAAATGGCCAGCTTGGGATTCGACAAATTGTCTGCCGACCAACTGGTGAAAATGCGAATTCACGGTATCACCTCTGATTACGTCAGAAAGATGCGAGCAGCGTGGCTGAAAAATGTTTCGGTGAATCAGATGATTGAAATGAAAATTCACGGGATTGATTCGATCCTGCTGAAAGAAAAACGCTGACACGTGCCAGCGCCGATCAACAACAAACCGCGGAGGGAAAAGATGATCAAGAAAATTTTGCTTGTTAGCGTGATTGCCATTGCTTGCGCCGCTGCTTTGCTGGCGCATGGCGTCAATCGGACTGAAGTTGCTCTGGCGCAGGAAAACATTTCCGGCGATTGGACGGCCAAAGTGAAAGAAACATCCAGAGGCACAATGCTGTGGCTGTCGCTGAATGCGGATTCTGAAAATCACAAAGGCCGCTGGCAAATGAGTTCGGATTTTCCGCTCAATGATTTTGCCGGTCTGAATCCGAATGCGGGATCGAACGCCCAATTCAATTTGCAGCGTGAAGCCGGTACGGTCGTCTTCACGGGCCTATTTGCCAATGGCAAAGGCGTGGGCGATTTCAAGTTTTCGCCCAATCGAAGTTTTGCCAGCACATTGCAGGGAATGGGCTATGGCGAACTGTCCACCAACAAGCTCTTTTCCATGACCATGCATGACGTGGGCACGCGATTCATCAGTGAACTGAAGTCCATGGGGTACGAAAAGGTGGAGGTGGACAAGCTGATTGCAATGCGAATTCATGGCGCTGACGGCAACTTCATCCGCGAAATCGAATCTGCCGGATACAAACAGGTTCCCGTGGACAAGTTGATTGCAATGCGGATTCACGGCGTGGACAAAGAATTCATCACCAAAGCCAGATCGCTTGGCTATAGCGAATTGCCGGTGGACAAGCTGCTGACGATGAAAATTCACGGCATCAATGAAGAGTACATCAAAGGCATTCAAGCTCTTGGGTATAACAATGTGCCGTTCGACAAACTGGTCTCGATGAAAATTCACGGCATTAACGGCGAGTATGTAAAAGATTTGGAGTCATTCGGCTTCAACGATATTCCGGTGGATAAGTTGATCACGATGAAGATTCACGGGATCAACGGCAAGTTCATCCGAGATATGAAGGATGCTGGCTTCAATAACCTGACGGCTGACGAATTGGTTAAGCTGAAAATTCACGGTGTGGACAGCAATTACGTCAAAAGAATGAGAGGCAATTAGCTTCTTCGTTCCATGATTTAAGGCCCAAAGGCTTTTAACAAATACGCCCGTTTTTGATCGTAGAGATCAAAAACGGGCGTATTTGTTTTGCGGTGCGGATTGGGTCAAAACATTCCCATGACGGCTTTGATGGCGGAATAGCCCATCAGCCAGATGATGGCAATGGAAGCAATCCACAGGCCAACGGTTTGCCAGGTGGGAGCAATAATCTGTTTCGGCAATCGGCGATAGCGAAGATAAAGTGTGCCGATGGCGATGATGGGCAGCATCATCGCCTGCGCGATGCCGCCGATTCGAACCATTTGAACCGGGTCCTGGAAGCTGAAGACCAGCACAATGGGGACGATGCTCAACGTCAGCAAAAAGCCCTTGCGATACCGCACGCGGGCTTCACCGTCGTCTGCTCTGAAGAAGCCCATCAGGCGGGCTACGTCGGCAAAGATTCTGGTGTTGGCCGCTAGTGACGCAAAGATGGTTCCGTACAACGTAACGATTGCGCCAGCGTAGAAAATCCACTTTGACCAGCCGCCAAGCGTTTGCGTGTAAATGTTCGACAGGGTCGAAATCATCTCGCTGTCTTTCGGAACCAATCCCATTCCGTGCAGCACGCCAGCTCCGAGCATGTAAAACGCGATGGTTGCGACCGTATAAATGACCATTGAACTGAGGATGTCCAGGTGCATGACACGAATCCAACCGCGCGCGCGTTTGTTCCATTCCGGGGTTTCTTCGCGTTTGCCGGTGAAACGCGCGTAGCCTTTTTCAACGCACCAATATGGATACATAAACAGCTCGCTGGCGCCGACGCCGGTAATGCCGAACACGGCCACGGCATCTGCGAAACCTGTGCCGGGCAGTTGGAATTTGAAGCCGCCCAGAAACGCTTCCCACGAAAAGAACTGCGGCATGCGAATCAACAACACCGCCGCCATAAAGGTCAGCACGGTGAACAAACCGACCTTGACCATCGCAATGCCTTCAATACGGTCGTAGCCTCCGCCAAGCAGCAGCGCCCAGGTGATTGCCAGAAAGATCAAAATCCAGATTTTGACGCCTATGCCGGTCAGCAAAAACATCACTTGTGATACGCCCGCGAACATGGCTCCGACCTGAAACATGGTCATCAGCGTCATCAAAATCCACGCCCAGACAATCCAGTTCACTTTCAGTCGCGGGCCGGGAACGTGATTGAAACTTTCCAGTCCGGTTTCGCCCGTCGCGATAATGTAGCGACCCATTTCCGCTTGAACGGCGGGTTTGATGAAACAGCTCAGCAGAATAATCCACAGCGCGGCATAACCGACTTTCGCGCCAAGCGTGGTTGTGGCAATCAGTTCGCCGGAACCGACGATTGAAGCCGCCAGAATCATTCCGGGGCCAATGCGCTTGAAGGATTCCAGCAGCGTTGCGGGCGGTTCGGCTACGTCTTCGGGACGAAGCTGGTACGGGTCTTGGTTGTTTGTCATTGGATAATTAGCCTGGGTACGCGATGCCTCCGGCTCGCGGTCTTGGCGATTGATTGCTCTGTTTTCAATTGCGCCGCTTGCCACGTCCGCACGCTGGAAGCGATGCGTACCCATGTTAGATTCGGATAAACAGTTTTTTCTTGTACATCCAGTACAGCATCAGCCAGAAAATCAGGATGGCCGCCCAGCCGCTCAGCAGCCAGTAGTAACCTTCGCCAAACAGATTGAATACGTTCTGGCCAAAATGAATGCGGAACGAAGCGATGATAAACCGGTCAATCAGGTGCGACAGCACGTAAATCGCAATTGAATTCATGCCAATCACGACCAGCGGAAATGCCCAGCGTTTGTAACCGAGCATATCAATCAAGCCGTAAAATCCGGCCAGCAGCAGAAAGCACCAGCCGCCGCTGAAAATCGTCCAGCTTGGCGTCCAGATGCGTTTGACCGAAGGACAAATGCCGGAATAATGCAGCGCCAAGCCAAGTGCGATGCCTGCGATTCCGGCGATGGCCAGTTTTTGAAGCTTCGTTTTGTCGGTTGATTCTTCGCGCAGCCAGCGTCCGGCAATCAACCCCAAAATCATTGTTCCAAGCGTGGGGATGAAGCTCAGCGTCGCGTAACCGCCGCCATTAAACAGAAATGGCTTTTCGCGGCGAAACAGATTCAGAAACCAGGTGTCGAACGCCCACGCCAGATTGCTGTTTTTGTTGAAGTGCGCGGCGATTCCCGAAGCGTGATACGGCCAATCGGCTGGAACTCCAACCGCTGTGTAATCGAAACCCGCAGGCGGCAGTGGATACAGCACAAAAGCCAGCCAGTAACCGATCAACACTACGCCCAGCGAAGCCCAAACAATTTTTGTTGAACGAAAGCCGAGGGCGAACAGGAACA
>CAYLJQ010000740.1:0-3679 GCA_964383955.1 uncultured Heliomicrobium sp.
CTTTCAGAATTATTGTTATGCCTACCCAAAGCGCCATTGCTGTTGTCGGTGTCGGCGCGTCTAGTTTGCCTGAACTCGTCGGCAACACTCCTCTGCTCAGGCTGAACAATCTCAATCCATATCCAGAGGTTGAAATTTACGCCAAAGCGGAGTGGGCAAATCCCGGAGGTTCGGTCAAAGATCGCCCGGCGCTGAACATGATCCGTCAGGCCGAAGCGGCTGGACTGCTGACCAAAGACAAAACAATTATTGACGCCACCAGCGGCAATACAGGCATTGCCTATGCAATGCTCGGAGCAGCGCTCGGTTACAAGGTTGAACTGTGTTTGCCACAAAATGCCAGCGCCGAACGCAAACGCATCTTGCAAGCCTATGGCGCGCACGTAGTTTTGACCGACCCAATGGCTGGAACTGATGGCGCAATCATCGAAGTCCGTCGCCGTGTCGCCGAAAATCCGGACAAATACGTTTACCTGGACCAGTACAACAATACCGCCAACTGGCAATCGCATTACGAAACCACCGCGCCGGAAATTTACAATCAAACTGGCGGACGCATCACGCACTTTGTCGCGGGTTTGGGGACCAGCGGAACCTTCGTTGGAGTCAGTCGCCGTTTGCGCGAATTGAAACCTGAAGTTCGATTGATCTCCATGCAACCTGATTCGCCGTATCACGGCCTGGAAGGCATGAAGCACATGCCGACGGCCATCGTGCCGGGAATTTACGATCCGACGCTGGCCGATGAAGAGCTGGAAATTCAAACCGAAGACGCGCACGCGATGGTTCGCCAACTGGCCAAACACGAAGGCTGGTTCGTAGGCGTTTCGGCTGCGGCCAACATCGTCGCTGCACTGAACGTTGCGGAAAAGATTGAAAGTGGAGTCATCGTCACGATTCTTTGCGATGGCGGCAGCCGCTACTTGAGCGATAAATTCTGGACAGAAGAATGAGTGTAAAACTGACTACAGACCATTTGAAGACGATCAGAGAACATGGCGAACGAACGTTCCCTGAAGAGTGCGGCGGTTTGCTGCTGGGCGTGGTTGAAAACGATGTGCGCGTCATTCGCGAAGTTCTGCCGCTGGAAAATATTCGCAAAGATTCGCGCCACAACCGCATCGAAATCAGTCCGCTGGATTATGCCAAAGCCGAACGCGAAGCGGCCAAGCGAGATTTAGGCGTTTGGGGGTATTACCATTCGCATCCGAATCATCCGGCGGTGCCTTCAGGCTTTGATCTGGATCACGCGCCGTTTATCGAATGGTCGTATTTGATTGTTTCCGTCCGCGATGGCAAAGCCGAAGAAGTTCGTGCCTGGACCGTGCGCGAAGACCGTTCGCAGTTCGACGAAGAAGAGATGATTCAACAATGACTTTCTCCCACGAAGTAACACGAAGATCCACGAAGAACCTACAAATCTTCGTGCTGCTTCGTGTGTCTTCGTGGGAATAAATTAGGAGAAAACCGAAATGCCAAAGATCGTAATTCCCACTGCGCTGCGCCAATACGCTGGCAACACGGCGGCAGTGGAAGTGCAGGGAGCAACCGCAGGCGAAGTGCTGGCGAGTTTGACGACGCAGTTTCCTGACCTGAAAAAGCATTTGTATGACGCCAACGGCAAACTGCGCAGCTTCGTCAATGTGTTCGTCAATGACGACGACATTCGCAGCCTGCAAAATGAAAACACGCCCGTGAGCGAAACCGATGACGTCAGCATTATTCCGGCAATCGCTGGTGGCGTCGGCGCAGAAGCGCGCGCAGCCAGTTCCCTGCCCGACCTGAACAAAGACGAAATCGCGCGCTACAGCCGTCACCTGATCATGCCCGAAGTCGGGATGGAAGGTCAGCGCAAGCTGAAAGCCTCCAGCATTCTATTGATCGGCACAGGCGGTTTGGGTTCGCCGCTGGGATTGTATCTGGCAGCGGCAGGCGTGGGCCGATTGGGTTTGGTGGATTTTGACGTCGTGGATCACAGCAATCTGCAACGCCAGATCGTCCACGGAACCAAGGACGTCGGTCGCCCAAAGATTCAATCCGCCAAAGATCGCCTGTCTGACATCAATCCGCACATTCAAATTGACACCTACGAAACGGCGCTGCGTGCGGACAACGCACTGGACATCATCAAGCCGTACGACATCGTCATTGACGGCACGGACAATTTCCAGACGCGCTATCTGGCCAACGATGCCAGCGTGCTGCTGGGCAAACCGAACGTCTACGGTTCGATCTTCCGCTTTGACGGGCAAGCGTCGGTTTTTTATCCGGGAGGCGGCGGACCTTGCTACCGCTGTTTGTATCCTGAACCGCCACCGCCGGGATTGGTTCCCTCGTGCGCAGAAGGCGGAGTGCTGGGCATTTTGCCGGGCATCATCGGCGTCATTCAGGCCACCGAAGCAATCAAGCTGATCATCGGCCAAGGCGAACCGCTGATTGGTCGCTTGCTGCTGTTCGATGCTTTGAAAATGAAGTTCCGCGAATTGAAGCTTCGCCGCAACCCCGAATGCCCGCTGTGCGGAGAAAACCCGACGATCAAAGAATTGATTGATTACGATGCGTTTTGCGGCATCACGCCTCCGGAACCTGCGCCCAAAGTTGAAACAGTTTCCGATTGGGAAGTGACTCCGGCGCAACTGAAAGCTGAACTCGATGGCGGAAAGAAGCTGACGATCATTGACGTTCGTGAACCGCACGAATGGCAGATTGGCAATCTGGAAAATTACGGATCGAAGCTGATTCCGCTCGGCGAATTCCCTTCGCGCGTTGCCGAACTGAACAGTGATGACGAAATCGTCGTCCATTGCAAAATGGGCGGACGCAGCGCCAAAGCCTATGGCGTGCTGAAAGAAGCGGGCTTCAAGAAGATCAGAAACTTGAAAGGCGGCATTCTGGCCTGGGCCGATCAGGTTGAT
The DNA here is from genome assembly GCA_964383955.1 of uncultured Heliomicrobium sp. GTDB lineage: Bacteria > Acidobacteriota > Blastocatellia > RBC074 > RBC074 > RBC074. Next base: position 2,916 of record CAYLJQ010000740.1, read on the forward strand.
CCCAATATGCCCAAGTATTGAACCTGGGTACGCGCAGCTTCCAGCGCGCATCTCGGCAAGCTGCTACTTCGATGTCAACAGGTGCCCAACTGGAAGCAAAGCGCGCTCAGTAATTGATGAATCAACTTCCTATCATCAACATCAGCGCACTGACTGGCGATCAAAACTATCCCGAAAATCGCCGGTCGGTCGCTGAACAAATCCGCAAAGCCTGTTGTGACTGCGGATTATTTTATATTACAGGCCACGGCGTTGATGAAAAGTTGCAGAATCGCCTGGAAAGTCTGAGCCGTCAGTTCTTTGCTCAGCCGCTGGAAACAAAGCTAAAAATCCAAATGGCGCTCGGCGGCAGAGCCTGGCGCGGGTATTTTCCTGTCGGTGATGAACTCACTTCGGGGCAGCCAGATTTGAAAGAAGGCATTTATTTCGGCGCGGAACTCAGGCCGGATCATCCGCTGGTCAAAGCCGGAACGCCGATGCACGGCACAAACCTTTTCCCCACAAACATTCCGCTTTTCAGAGAAACCGTGCTTGATTACCTGGCGGAAATGACTCGGCTGGGTCACGCGCTGATGGCGGGCATTGCGCTAAGTTTGGGACTGGAAGAAAGCTACTTTTCTGACCGGTACACCGCCGATCCGCTGACGTTGTTTCGTATCTTCAACTATCCCAAACCTGAATCCAGTCAGGAAACCGCTTGGGGAGTCGGCGAACATACCGATTACGGCATTTTGACGATTTTGAAACAGGATGATTCCGGCGGC
>CAYLJQ010000741.1:0-3676 GCA_964383955.1 uncultured Heliomicrobium sp.
ACGCGACATCAAAGTCACCGTGTGGGCTGACTTGCGCACTGTTGTCGAAGGCGAAGGCTGTCCGAACTGTGACGAAGGCACGTTGCACGTCGCCAAAGCGCTGGAAGTCGGCCATATCTTCAAACTTGGCACAAAATACAGCGTTTCGATGGGCGCTTCGGTGCTGACCGCCGAAGGCAAGGAAGTTCCGATTGTGATGGGCAGTTACGGCATCGGCGTCGAACGTATTCTGGCCGCCGCCATCGAACGCCACAACGACGATGCGGGAATCATTTTCCCGATCACCATCGCGCCGTTCCAGATCGTTGTTTCGCCGCTGAATATGAAAGACGCCGAAGTCAAAGCGACTTCTGATCGCATTTATGACGAACTGGCAAAAGCCGGGGTCGAAGTCTTGTACGACGACCGTGATGAACGCGCAGGCGTCAAACTAAATGACGCCGATCTGGTTGGCTTCCCCTTCCAAATCCGCATCGGCCCGAAGAAGCTGAAAGAAGGCAAAGTCGAATTTTACGACCGCGCCACCAAAACCGCTGAAGACGTGGCGGCAGATCAAGTCGTCGCCATCGCCAGCCAGCGTATTCAGCAAGCAATCCAAGCTTTGAATAACGCGGGTGCCTAACAGCAAGCAATCAAATAAAAAAAGCCGTAGAGATGAACTAAATCTCTACGGCTTTTTTGCGTTTTACGGCAAAGCTCATTGAACAATTTTGCCAACGCTTGCCTGAGCAATCGGGTGATACCCGGCGCGCGCTTTGGCAAAGATCACTTTCGCGCGTTGCTTGCCTTCCGGCGTTTTGGCCAGTTCTTCGTACAGATGTTTGATCAGTTTTTGCCTGCCGATGGAAACCAAATACTCTTCCAATCGCGGATAAGCCGCCGCGTATTTGTTCCGAATCGCAATCAACAGCCAGACGTGAGCGATTTCGGCGTTTCCGATTTTCGTCAACCCAAACGCCTGATCCAATTCCTTCAACTGTTTTTCGGTCAATTGCGCGGGCAGGAATTTCAGGAAGTGCAGCCATTCCTGCGTCGTCCAGGCTTTGATTTCCAGCTTCGCCGCCGGAGTTTTGCCGTCAAGCCATGCTTTGGCTTGGGTTTCGGTTTTGGCGAATGCGTCGGATTGCGGTTTGGGCGCAGAAGCTGGCAAGCCGGATTTTTCGATCCATTCGTCAAGGGGAATTTTGGCGGCAAGCTGCGGATTTGTGTCGAGCAGATTCTTTTGCAAATAAGCGAGGAAGTCCGCCGTTGTGATGCTCTGAAATGCGAAATGATCAAAATACGCTTTCAGGAATTGGTCGAACTTTTCCCGTCCGAACGTTTCTTCCAGTTGGCGTAACAACAGAGCGCCTTTTTCATAGGGAACCAGCGTGAACCCTTCGTCCGGATCGCGGCCCGCCAAATCAACGTGCAAAATCTGGTCGCGAGCTTCCAGCCCCGCCATTTCTTCTTCCAGGCTCTGACGACCAAGCACGGCTTCCATTTCTTCGCGGGGACGTCCGTAAATGGATTCGATGATCCGGCGTTCCAGATACGTCGTGAAGCCTTCGTTTAACCAGAAATCGCGCCACGTGGCATTCGTCACCAGATTGCCTGACCACGAATGCGCCAGTTCGTGGGCAATCAAGGAAACCAGGCTTTTGTCTCCTGCAAGAATCGTCGGCGTGGCAAACGTCAGCCGCGGGTTTTCCATGCCGCCAATCGGGAAGCTCGGAGGCAAAACCAGAATGTCGTATCTGCCCCAGCGATATGGGCCATAAAGCTTTTCTGTCGCTTCAACCATCTTTTCGGTGTCTTCCAATTCCTTCGCCGCTTTTTCCAGCATCGCCGGTTCGGTGTACACGCCGGTTCGTTTGCCCAAAGATTTGAACGCGATGTCGCCTGCTGCCAGCGCAATTAGGTAAGGGGGAATTGGTTGTTCCATCTCAAAGCGAGCAACGGTATAACCAATGGGCGCTTCGATGATGGCGGGATCAGTAAGCTGCTTGGCACTCATGACAGCGCCAAGCGCTTTGGGAGTGTTGATTGTCGCCTTGTAAGTGATACGCACACCAGGCGAATCCTGCAGCGGGATCCAGCTTCGCGCGTGGATGGCTTGCGATTGCGTAAACATATATGGATGTTTTTTGCCTGCAGTTTGTGCCGGTTCCAGCCACTGCACGCCCGAAGCTGTCGGGCTGGTTTCATATTCAATGCGAACCTTGTTTGACTGCGTTGGCAGCGTAATCGTCAGCGGCGTTCCCAGAATCTTATCCGCTTCGCCGAGCGTAAATTGCGCCGGAGCGAAATTGTTCCCGTCCGTTGAAGCCTCAGCCTTGGCAATCTTCAAGTCGCGCGTATCCAGCTTCAATGTGTTCGCGTCATTTTGTTTGCGCTCAATGGTCAGCGTCGAAGTGCCTTTCAATGCTTTGCGGTCAAACTGCACTTCCAGATTCAATTCAACGTGCTTGACCTGAATTTGCTCCGGATTCGAATACGAGTGAATGTCTTGTGGTGAATTTAGCGAAGCGTTGGTCATTGCAGTGGGAGCTTGCGAATTTGTGGTTTGTGGCGCATTCGTATGGCTATTGCATGCGGATGCCACGACGATCAAGAAGGATAGAAAGCTTGTCAGCGATGTTTTTTTCATTGCCCTCTCCTTAAAACGCAAAATTGGGAAGCGCATCGCGTTCAATCTAGCGTGACGGTATTGCAATGTCGAGTTTGGGATGCCCGACTCGCGCTATCTGTTTACTGGCCAAGCTTCCAGGCCAAAGCCAATAGTCTAACTTCCAGGAGCCAAATCAAGATGCAGACGCCAATTAAATTCGCAGCCAAACTTTTCCTTTGCCTGATTCCAATCACTGTTGGAGCCACAACGTGGAACGAACCCTGGCAAGAGCAAATCATCCGCGAAGCAGATAGCTTCGTGAAAGCACAGATGTTGAAAAACGAAGATGGAAAAAAGCTGACTCTGAAGCTGCTGAAGCAAATTGCGGGCGAGTCGGTTCAGGCAGAATTCATCGTAGATGGTTTTTTCGCGCTGCGACTATCCAGCGTTTCCGACGGGCACGGGCCGGGATTCGGGCTGAAAACCGGCAACACTTACTTCTTATTTCTCAAAAAAGGCAAAACCGGCCAGACCTGGATGCTGCCAACGCCAACATCGGGTGATGCCGAATTGAAGGAAAATGAAGTTGTTGCCACCTATCGCCACAGTTATCACAAAGCGCTGGTGTCCGCGGAACTGTACGAACCCAGTCTGGCCGCCATTTTTCAATACCTTCATTCCAAACCTTACGATACGAAATACATTGACCAACTGATTCAGGCGCAGCTTTCTTTGCCTCCGCAAAACATTGCTGATGACAACACGCCGGAACAGAACAAACGATTTTTTGAACAGCATGTGGCGCTGGAATGCTTTTATTATTTTGGCGCGGGGAAGGACTCGGCGATGCTTGAACCGTTTCTTCGCAGCGAAGGCTATCACGTCCAAATTTCTGCTGTTCGGGCGCTGAGCGCGATTAATACTGACGCAGCCAAAAAGCGATTGCTGGAATTCATCAAAGGGAGTGGCAATGGTTTTGCGAAAGTCATGGCAATCTGGGGATTGAAACGGCTGGATGCAAAAGCTTACCTTCCCGAATTGAAGGAATATGCCAACAAAGCTTCCGAAGAGGAAACAGGGTTCGGA
>CAYLJQ010000742.1:0-3675 GCA_964383955.1 uncultured Heliomicrobium sp.
AGAATTCATTCGATTGCCTTGGAATCTTGCGTTTAATCAGTCGCTTCTGAGCGCCGGGTCGTCACCAACTGTTTCTGAGATTTATTTTCGGTTGTTTCCATTGATAACCTTTGCAAGCCTATGGCTTCGTAGAATGCGCATTCTATTAGGGGTCATAATCGGTTTTATCATGTTTTGGTTTCTGTCTGCGCCACAATCACGCTACTTAGTGCCCATCTTACCTGTGCTTAGCCTCATGACAGCGATGAGCCTGGATATGATTTTTAAATGGCTGACTAGCCAATGGCCAGACTTTTATACGGATTTGGTTGGTGCGGTTCTGACAATTGTTTTGTGTGGCCTATGTTTACAGACGACGCGTACTGATCTAAATGACAAAATCATTTCGCAGGGAAGGCCGCCGATTAATTCAGTGGATAGAGACGCATATTTGGAAGGTTTTCTGCCGGGCTACAGCCTGTACAAAGAGTTGAATCAGAAGCACGGTAGATTCTATAAGCTTTATTCCCTGTTTCAGACAAATATGGCCTATTACTGTGATGGGGTGTTTATGGGAGATTGGTTTGGCCCGGCGGCATATGTCAACGTAGTAAAAAGCGCTCAGAAAGGCGAATCGTTATTGCGTGAACTCAACGCTTTGAACGCGGATTATCTGTTGGTAGATGGTAATAGCCGTATCCCTGTATCTTTGCCGAATGACGACATCTTCAGGCAACATTTTCTTTTAGTTGGACAAAAGGGAAAGATCTATCTCTATCAAATCCTTCCATAATTGCGCCGGTGCCTCTTCAGTATTGGGAACGAGAAGTCCCAACATCGGACAACACAGCCATCGCCGCGATACCTTCACTACTTGTTCAAAGCAAAGCCATTCAAGGGTTTAAGCCATGCGCTTGGCTGGCACGCAGCTTGGATAGTGACACGAATAAATGCGGTGAATTTTGTCTGTTTCAGTTGCAATGATAGGGACAAAATTTCTCGCCTGCGGTTTAGACGTCCATGACTGAAAAAACGGGAGAGTAAGAAATGAATATTTTATGGCAGGATTTGCGCTATAGCGCGCGGCTGTTGTTGAAAAATCCTGGCTTTACGCTGATTGCCATCATGACATTGGCGCTGGGCATTGGCGCGAACACGGCGATTTTCAGCGTCGTTAATGGCGTTTTGTTGCGTCCGCTGGCGTATAACGAACCGGAAAACATCGTGACGTTGTTGAATAACGGGCGCGGGCCAGTTTCGCCGGCAAACTATCTGGACTTTCGCGCCAACAGCCAAAGCTTCGAGCAGATGTCTGTGGCGGAAGCCTGGCGCGGAACGCTAACAAATAATGACCGCCCGGAAATTGTCGCCGGATTGCGCATGGGCGATGGAATGTTTGATTTGCTCGGCATCCCGCCGCTGATGGGCCGCACCTTTCAGCCTGATGATTTTCAGCCGGGGAAAGATCACGTGCTGGTGCTGAGTCACAAGCTTTGGCAGCGGGCCTTTGGCGGTGACGCAAAAGTTGTCGGACGGCAAATTACCTTGAATAATGAAAGTTATTCGGTGGTGGGCGTGATGCCGCCAGAGTTTCAATTCCCGCCTTTCTGGTCAACGCGCGCTGAGATGTGGGCGCCGCTGGATTTGCGCCCCCGCGCCACCAGCCGTGGCGGAAGTTCCTTGCGCGTTTTTGCGCGGCTGAAACCCGGCGTCAGCCAGCAGCAGGCGAACGCTGAAGTCGAAACCATCAGCAAACAACTGGAAACGGCGTATCCGGGCGAAAATACAGGTATGAAAGTTCGCGTGGATGCGCTAAGCGAAAAAGTCGTCGGCAATGTGCGCCCGGCTTTGTTGGCGTTGACGGTGACGGTTTGTTTCGTGTTGCTGATTGCTTGCGCGAACGTGGCTTGTTTGTTGTTGGCGCGTTCAGCGGCGCGGCAGAAAGAAGCTGCTCTGCGTGTGGCCTTGGGGGCTGGCCGCTGGCGAATCGTGCGGCAATTACTGACCGAAAGTTTGATGCTTTCGTTGCTGGGAGCCGCAGTCGGCATCTTGCTGGCTGTTTGGGGCGTAGACTGGGTAACGACGTTGCTGTCGGGTGACAGCACCAGTTTCAGCGTCAAATTGCCTCGCTTGAATGAAATCAAGCTGGATGCGACGGCGCTGGGCTTTACGTTTGCCGTGTCGCTCGTGACCAGCGTGTTGTTTGGGCTTGCCCCGGCGCTGGCTGCGTCAAAGCCGGATTTGAATCAGGTGATGAAAGAAGGCAGCCGCAGCCTGACCGGCGGACGCCACCGATTGCGCGAAAGTCTGGTTGTCGCGGAAATCGCATTGGCCTTGGTGTTGCTGATTGGCGCAGGTTTGCTGGTCAACAGCTTCGCAAAGCTGCAAGCCGTTGATCCCGGTTTCAATCCGGATAATTTGCTGACCCTGACAGTTTCGGTGAACGGCATGCCGCAGTACGTTGGGCCTGCGCGCGAAGCGTTTTACAGGCAATTGACGGATCGGCTATCCGCTTTGCCGGGCGTGGAATCAGCCAGTGCGATCAATCATTTGCCGCTGGCTGGTGATTTGTGGGGAAGAGCGGTGGTCATTGAAGGCCGTCCGCTGCCTCCGCCCGGACAGGAAATTCCTGTCGCCTATCGCATCAGCCGTCCAGGTTACCTGCACACCATGGGCATTTCATTGCGCGCGGGCCGTGATTTCACGGAACGCGACATTGCCGATGCGCCCGACGTTGTCATCATCAACGAAACGCTTGCCAGGCATCAGTGGCCATCCGAAGATCCGATTGGCAAGCGCTTCACGTTGGATGATCCGCGCAGCAGTTCACCGGCTCCAAGATGGAGAACCGTTGTGGGCGTAATCAAGGACGTCAAACAAGACAGTTGGGTGGAAACGCCGGACAACGAAATCTATTTGCCGTTTGCGCAAAGCGCAGATTTTTACGCGGGGACTGCCGGACATTTGACTTCGATGACGATGGTCGTCCGCACCACCGTTGCGCCTTTGAGTCTGGTTTCTGGCGTGAAGGATGCCGTCAGTTCCTTGGATCGTAATGTGCCGATTTCGGGCGTTGTAAGTCTGGATCAAGTGGTGACCGATACCCTGTGGCAGCAGCGATTCAATTTACAGTTGATTGGTTTGTTCGCTGTGCTGGCGATGGTGTTGGCGGCGATTGGGCTGTACGGCGTGATGTCCTATTCAGTGACTCAGCGCACGCACGAAGTCGGGTTGCGAATGGCGTTGGGAGCCGAAGGGCGTGACGTGATCAAACTGATGGTCGGCCAGGGTATGAAGCTGGCGCTGGCCGGCGTTGGCATTGGTTTGCTGGCGGCGTTCGGTTTGACTCGGCTGATGGAAAACTTGTTGTTCGACGTCAGCGCCACCGATCCGCTGACGTTCGCCGGAATCGCGCTGCTGTTGACGCTGATCGCGCTGCTGGCTTGCTGGATTCCGGCGCGCCGTGCGGCAAAGGTTGATCCGATGATAGCGCTTCGGTGTGAGTAGAGTTTGGAGATGCCGGATGCTGATCTAGCACCCGGCATCTCTAAACAGAAACTCAACAGTTATTTCTTCGGAAAGTTCGGATCGGCTTTGACTTCTTTGATCTGATCGGTGTGCCGCGCGCTGTGGGCGGAAATCAGAATGATCCACTGGTACGCATCCAGGTCTTTCAACAACGGATGCGGCCCGAAA
>CAYLJQ010000743.1:0-3661 GCA_964383955.1 uncultured Heliomicrobium sp.
GCAGGTGTGACGCTGGCAATTTACCGAAAACTGCGATTGCTTTGCTGGACTGGCGTCGGATTGGTTTGCCTGGCGACGTTGACCAGAAACAATTCAAACCTACCAAACATTCCGGAGATAACGGAAAAAACGGAATGAACAGACCAGACGGAAAACAAAGATTAGGGGAGCTGTCCTTTCCGTTATTTCAGTTTGTTCTGTCACCTCTCTACCCGCACCAGAAAATGAACGACCACCGTAACTCTAATAACCAACCGTTAATATCTTACTTGCTGAACCTGACCAGCATTTTTGCCGTTGCCATCGGAATGATCTATTGCAATGGCGGCATCGGCGTCGGTTCGTCAAATCATGTAGGCTTGTTGCCGGTCGTTCGGCGAATCCTTGATCCAGGTTATTTGCCTGGCGATTTCAATATCGCGCTGCGGTTTTATCATCACAGAGCCTTTGCCTATCTGGTTGCCGGAGGTTCCTCGTTGCTTGGTGAAGACCGCGCGCTGATTATTTTAGGCGTGCTGGCAATGCTGGCCATCAGCGCAGCGTTGTTCGGTTTGTGCATGCAATTGGGATTGTCCCGCTGGGGATTTCTAGTTGTCGGAGCTTTTACCGCGACACGCTTTTTGTGGACGGGAAAGGGCTTGGAAGTGAACGAATTTCTGGGCGACCCGGAAGTCATGCCGCCGCATCTGGTTCATGCGCTTGTGCTGTTCGTGCTGACGGCTTTGATCAGAGAGAAATTCAGGCTGGCAATTTTTCTGACCGGTTTGGCGATTCTGCTGCACCTGCAAATTGGCGTCACGCTGGCGCTGATGACTTCGCCTCTGTATCTCATCAAGTTGCGCCAATTCGGACTGAAAGAAACCGCGCTGCTAATTGCGCTGGCAGTCATTCCTGCTTCGCCTGCGTTGTGGCACGTGGCGCACATGCTTCAGCGAGGTTTGGCAAGCTCGACGATCCCTTCGGCGTATTACATTGATTTTCGCCATCCGCATCATTTCGAATTGGTTTCCGTTGCCGCCGCATTTTGGGTAGCCGGGCATCTGGTAATCATTGCGCTGGCTTACGTTTTCTTCCGCGACCGGGAACACCGAACCGGCAAAGCAATCGGCAAACTTTTGGTTTGCTGCTTGACGCTGGTTGCGCTTTGCCTGATTCATTTCGCGGATTATTACCTGATCAAGAACGACAAAATTGCGCAAGTTCAGTTTCTTCGGGTCAGCACGCTGATCACAATTCTGGGCGCAATCTGTTTTCTGTTGATGGTTGAACGCTTGCTGACAACCCGAATGCTGATGGTGGCGGTGAACGTTGTTTTGATTGCTTCAGCCGTTGCCTGGGGATGGCATTCGCCGCGCAGAACCGAAGTGCCTTATTACTTCGGCGTAAAGCGTTTCGCTGAAGAAAAATCAAACTGGGTGGATGCGGCGCTTTGGGTCAGAGCCAATGGCCCGCGCGATGCGGTTTATGTCGTTCCTCCGGGAAGAAACGGCTTTTCCATGTTGGCCGAACGGTCTATTGTTGCTGAGTTCAAACTAAACCCGGACGGTTCCATGTTTCTGGCGGAATGGTTTGCGCGGCTGCGCGATCTTTCCGGCGGCGAATTGCCCACGGGCAGAGGCTTCGACAATCGCCGTCCGCTTGATCGAGCATTTGCCAAACTGACGAACGAGCAATTGATGGCGCTCAGTCAAAAATACAACGCCGGTTATGCCGTGTTGTACAGAGATTCAAAAGCCGAGTTCGAAGTCATTTATCAGAACAAAGATTACCGTGTGGTGAAGCTAAAATAAGTGCGCGAATCACACTGGCAATCAGTGTGATTCGCGCCAAGTAAGAAGGTTACTCCATACGATAGTTCGGAGCTTCCTTCGTAATGATCACGTCGTGGACGTGGGATTCTTTCAGGCTGGCAGCAGTGATTTTCATAAAGCGCGCTTTGTGCTGAAGCTCATTGATCGTCTTGCAGCCGGTGTACCCCATACCCGCTCTCAGCCCTCCAACCAGTTGCCCAACCAGCGCAGCCAGTGAGCCTTTGTAAGTCACGCGGCCTTCTATGCCTTCGGGAACAAGTTTGCTGTCGGCGTCCACTTCCTGCTGAGCGTAACGATCCCGGCTGCCTTCTTTCATTGCGCCCAGGCTGCCCATTCCGCGATAGGCTTTGAAATTGCGGCCTTGATAAAGAATCACTTCGCCGGGCGCTTCGTCGGTTCCTGCCAGCAAAGAGCCAATCATGACCACGTCGGCTCCGGCGGCGATGGCTTTGGTGATGTCGCCGGAATACTTGATGCCGCCGTCTGCGATGATCGGAATGCCTGAGCCTTGCGCGCCGCGAACGGCTTCGGTGATGGCGGTGATTTGCGGAACTCCCGCGCCGCTGACCACACGCGTGGTGCAGATGGAACCCGGCCCGATGCCGACTTTGACGGCGTCAACGCCAGCGTCAATCAACGCGCGAGCGCCTTCGGCTGTCGCGATGTTTCCAGCAATGAGTTCAATTTCCGGGTAGCGGCGTTTGACTGCGCGCACGGCTTCGACCACGCGCGAACTGTGGCCGTGCGCCGTGTCAATCGCCAGCACATCAACGCGAACGTTGATCAGTTCCGTTGCGCGCTCCATAAAATCGCCTGTCGCTCCAATGGCGGCGGCGCAGCGCAAACGGCCAAAATCATCTTTTGCGGCGTTCGGGTATTTGATGGCTTTCTGGATGTCTTTGACGGTGATCAAGCCTTTCAGCCGATAATTGTCGTCAACGACCAAAAGCTTTTCGACGCGATAGCGTTGCAAAATGCCTTCGGCTTCGCGCAGCGTGGTGCCAACCGGAACCGTAATCAGGTTGTCCTTGGTCATGACTTCGGCCAGCGTCAGATCAAGCCGATTTTCAAACCGCAGATCGCGGTTGGTCAGAATCCCAACCAGCCGTCCGTCTTCCTGAACGATCGGCACGCCGGAAATCTTGAAGCGTTTCATCAAATCCAGTGCTTCACGGATTTTGCGGTCCGGCGTCATTGTTACAGGATCAACAATCATGCCGGATTCGCTGCGTTTGACCTTGTCCACTTCGTCCTTTTGAACTTCGATGGGAAGGTTCTTGTGAATCACGCCGATGCCGCCTTGTTGGGCAATGGCGATGGCCATCGGGGCTTCGGTGACAGTGTCCATTGCCGAACTCATCACTGGAACGTTCAGATTGATGCGGCGGGTCAGCCGCGTAGAAGTGTCAGTTTCGGTGGGCAAAATTTCCGAAAAGGCGGGAACCAGCAACACGTCGTCAAATGTCAGCGCTTCGATCAGGTTTTCGTTCAACATAAGTCCTCAATAAATCAGTGCCGCGACCGATAGGGAGCGGCGGGTGAGTCAATCCGCTTGCTACCGCGCGCGGCACTGACTCGAATTCAAGATAAAGAAAAGCCGCGCAAGTTGGCGCGGCGGGTTTCACAATTCATTTAGTAGCGAATTTTTGCGGCAGACGGCGTATGGCAGGTTCGTGCCCAGCCAGCGCCTTTGCTCGCGCGGTTTCCCTTCGGAAAACCGCCGAGCCGGAAATCAAAAGCTTACTCAAGAAATCCTTGATAGTTGTCTTTTGAGATAACGACATTATCTACAACTTGACCTTTGCGATTGGGAGCGAGCTTGTCCAGGCTAACTCGCTTGCCATTCACCA